>JAJKJU010000240.1 GCA_021153565.1 Rhizobacter sp. | reverse complement strand
GGGCGCAGGGCGGGATGCGATGCAAGGCGCTCCGAGCGCCGTGTGGCGAGCCACACAAGCGAGGAGCAACGCCGCAGCGCGCCCGCCCTGCGCCCCCAAAATGGGAAATTGTTTTGCGCCATGTCCTCAGGCGCCGGCGACCTTGAGCAGCGTGTCGAACACCGTCTGTGCGACCTGCAGCATCTTTGCCGCGGCCTGATAGCTTTGCTGAAACTGGATCAGGCGAGCGGCCTCTTCGTCGAGGTTCACGCCGGTCTTCTCGCTGACTGCCGCTTGCGCGTCGCTCGCGACCGCAGCCGACATGTCGGCCGAAATCTGCGAGCTCTGCACGCGCACGCCGATGTCGGTCATCGCGTTGGCGTAGGCATCGGTCACCGTCACGCCGCCACTGGTGCCGATCACGCCGACCATCTTCACGTCGCGCAAGTCTGTCAATGCACGCGCATTGCCGTTGTCGGTGGCCGGGTAGGCCGTCTTCTGCACGACCACGGTGTCGCCCGTCTTTGGCACGCCGTTCAGGTTGAGTTCGAAACCATTGAGGTTGATGCTTTGGCCTGCCGTCCACACGGCCGATCCACTGCTCGCAACAATGCCGGTGGTCGCGTCGCGCAATTCCCAGTCGTAGTTGCCAGTGCCCGAAGTGAAGCTCAGGGTCGCAGTGAGGTTGGGGTTGATGGTGTTGCTTACCGCCTTCACGCTTGCAACCGAGGCAGTGCCAGTGTTGGTCGCACCGACCGCCGCCGTCACGGGCGATGCAGCCGCGATGCCTTTCGGATCGTCCAGCACGCGGCGCATGTTGAGCGCGGCGCCCGCCACCGGTTGAAGCTGGAATCGGTCGTTCACCGCGGGCAGCGGCACGACAACATTGAGCTGGAAGCCGTCGACCGTGCCACCGGATGCAATCGAGACCTGCGTTCCGTCCGATTGACGCGTGACGAGATAGTTGCCCGCCGTCGCCGGATCGGCCTGCACTTGGTAGTTGCTGGCACGAAGCTGCGTCGCATCAATGACGGTGAAGCTGACGCTCGGCACGCGTGTGCCCGAAGCGTTAACGTAGGACGCGACGGGGTTGCCGGCCACGTCCTTTGCATTGCTGCTCGCGGGCAGCACGATGGTGGCGCCGGTCGAGAAGATCGCCGCACCGGCTGTTGCCGGCGTGCCGAGGTCCAGGCCCAGTGCCTGCTGATCGTTGACCTTGCCTGCCAGCGCCGCGGCCATCTGGCCGAGCTGGTTGCGTGCCGCCACGAGGTCGGTGTCTTGAAATTTGAGCAGGCCTGCGATCGAGCCGCCGGTGATCAGATTGCTCGGAATGAAATGCGTGCCGCTCGCATCGCTCAGACCCACGCGAATCTGCGAAGGGTTGAACTCGTCGGTCATCGGCGCGAGCTGCGAGGCCTGGCCGCCCAGCACGAGGCTCTGGCCGCCGCCGATGAAGATGCTCATCGTGCCATCGCTCGCTGGAATCGTGGAGACCTGCAGGTACTGCCCGATCTGGCCGATCAGGTTGTCGCGCTGGTCCAGCAAGTCGTTGGGCTGGTGCCCTGAACCTTGCGCGAGTGAAATCTGTCCGTTGATGTCGGCCACTCGCAGTGCGAGCGTATTCACCTGTTTGATCGCAGCGCCGATCTCCGAGGTGACGTTGGCCTGGAGCGAATCCATCTGCTCGCCCGCGGCGCGAAAGCGCGAAGCCACGTCTTGTGCCTGGCCGAGCACGACCTGCCGAGCGGCAAGATCCTGCGGATGATTCGCCACATCGACAAAGGAATTAAGGAACTGCCCAGCGGCATAGCCCACACCCGATTCGCCGGTCGGGAACACGGTTTCCAATTGCTTGAGCTGGTCAGCGCGAGTTGAATCAGCGGCGGCCATCGATTGCGCATTGACGGCTTCACGCGTCAGGAACTCGTCGTGCGCACGCGACACCGTCGTCACGTCCACGCCCTTGCCGAAGAAGCCCGCGCCACTGAACTGCCCGCCAGCTGTTTCGAGCTCGACCGTTTGCTTCGAGTAGCCCTTGGTGTTGGCGTTGGAGATGTTGTTGCCGGTGGCCTGCAGCGCCGCATAGTTGGCAAACAACGCCCGCGTGCCCAGACCCATCAATGCGGAACCGCTCATCGCGAGTGCCCTTTCATGCAACGCTGCGTTGCAGACGCAGTGTCGTGTTGATCACACGCGTGAGCTTGTCGGCGTACGCGGGGTCGGTGGCATAGCCCGCTCGTTGCAGGCCCTGCGCAAAACCCTGCGCACTGCCGGCGCTCGCAAGCACCTGCTGGTAGCGCGGGCTGTCTTTCATCATCTTGGCGTAGTCGCTGAAGGACTCGGCGTACGAGTCGTAGGCGCGGAATCTGGCCGTCACCTTGTGCGGTGCGCCGTTAACGTACTCTGTGGTGGTCACTTCGGCGACCTTGCCCTTCCAGCTTGCACCCGCCTTGATGCCAAAGAGATTGAACGAAGATGATCCGTCAGCGTTCTTGATTTCGTGCTTTCCCCAACCGGTCTCGTGCGCGGCCTGCGACACCATGAAGGTGGCAGGGATGCCGGTTTGCGCTTCGGCTGCGCGTGCCGCGTCAGTGTGCAGGGCAATGAAGTCACTCTGGCGTTGCGAAGTCTTCTGCGAAGGCGCATTGGTGCGAACCGGCGCATTGGCCGCACCGGCTGGTGCAATCGCCGCGTTGTTGCCGACACCCATCTGCCGTTCGAGCTGCCTCGCAATCACGTCGCTCAGGCCGCCGGGCAGGCCGGTCATCTTGGTGGCGAACTGCGTGTCGAGCATCTCGGTGCCCATTTGCGATCCGGCGTTGTCGAGCATCCCCGAGGACATGGCTTGCTGCGCCTGTCGCATGCTCTTCATCAGTTCCTGCATGAAGAGGGCTTCGAACTGCTTGGCCGTTTCCTTGATGGCCGCCTTCGGATCGGTGGCTGCGCGCGCACGCAGCGAGTCGACGCTGTGCGTGTCAGTCGCGAGCCTGGATGTCGAAGGTAGATTCACTTCAGATCACCTCGAGCTCGGCGTTCAAGGCGCCAGCCGACTTCATCGCTTGCAAGATCGCGAGCAAGTCCTGAGGCGTCGCCCCGAGCGAATTCAATGCCTTCACCACATCCGCGAGCTTGGTGCCCGCCGGCATTTGAATGATCGATCCCGCCTGCTGCGTGATCGAGATGTCGGATTTCTCGGTGACCACGGTTTGCCCGCCCGTGGACAGCGCATTCGGCTGGCTCACTTGCGGAGTGCTGCTGATGGTGACCGACAAGCTGCCGTGCGCGACTGCGCATTGCGCAAGCGTGACGGCCTGATTCATCACGACCGAACCTGTGCGTGCGTTGATCACCACGCGAGCTGCCGGCGATGCAATCGCGATGTCGAGGTTCTCGATGTCCGCCATGAATGACACTCGCGAGACGCCTGCATCAGGCATGCGCACGCGGACAACGCGACCATCGACTGCCCACGCGGTGTTTTCGCCCATGCGCGCATTGATCGCACGAACGACTTCGCGCGCCGTGTTGAAGTCATGCGAGTTCAGGTCGAGCTGCAGCGTATCCCCTTGATTGAGCGGCGTCGGCACCGCGCGCTCCACTGTCGCGCCTTCCGGCACGCGGCCTGCACTCAGGTGATTGATCTGAACCTTCGATCCACCCGCCGAGGCACCCGCCCCCCCAACGATGAGGTTGCCTTGCGCCAAGGCATACACCTGCCCGTCGGCGCCCTTCAAGGGCGTGGCGATCAGCGTGCCGCCACGCAGGCTTTTCGCATTGCCCAAGGACGACACGTTGATGTCGATGGTCTGCCCGGGTTGGGCAAACGGCGGCAACTGCGCAGTGACCATCACGGCCGCCACGTTCTTCAACTGCATGTTGGTGCCCGGAGGAACGGTCACGCCCATCTGCTGGAGCATGGCGTTCAAACTCTGGGTGGTGAACGGTGCCGACGTGGTCTGGTCGCCGGTGCCGTCCAGGCCCACCACGAGGCCGTAGCCCACGAGCGGGTTGCTGCGCACGCCTTGCACGGTCGCAACCTCCTTGAGTCGCGCGGCGCTGGCATCTTGCGGACACCACATGGTGGCGGTTGCCAGCAGCCATGCGAGCGCGATCAGCGTGTGCAGGAGTTTGTCTGTTTTTTCCATGTCGGAAACACGTTTGGATGCATCCGATTCTGGGCAAACTTAAATGGGAAGAACATTCAAAAAGAAGCGCCCCAACCACCCTATTCCATTGGCCTCAGCCTGGGCGCCGCGGCCACGATGCTCGATGCGGACGTTGGCAATCTGCACAGAGGCGACGGAGTTGCCTGGCTGGATGGCGCGCGGGTCCACTTGACCCGAAAAGCGCAGCACGTCGACGTTGTGGTTCACGCCAATCTGCTTTTCACCCGCGATCAGCAGATGGCCGTTGGGCAATACACCCGTGACGATGGCGGTGATGGTGCCCGAGAAGTCGTTGGTGTTCTCGGTACTGCCCTTGCCTTCGAAGGTGTTGCTCGAAGTGGCGGCCGCGGTGGCACGTCCGAAGGAGTTGGGCGAGATGCCCGGCAGCGCCGTCACGCCGGCGGCGAGTTTGCCGCTCTTGTCGATGGAGCTCGTGCTTTTCTGGCTCGCGCTCACTTTCTCGACGATCTGCACCGTGATCGAGTCGCCGACGAGGCGCGCACGGTGGTCTTCGAAGAGCGGGCGGTACTGCGCAGCCTGGAAGATCGCGCCGTTGTTCACGACTGGTGCGGCCACAGGCTGCGGCAGCACGTAGGTCGGCTCGGCAACGTCGACGGGAGGCCGCGGGTTGAGCGTGGAACAGCCGGCGAGGATCGTGGCAGCACCGAGGGCCACCATTGTCTTCATGCTTTTCATCACAACTGCCCGAGCTTCTGAAGCATCTGGTCGGAGGTCTGGATCGCCTTCGAATTCAGTTCGTAGGCGCGTTGCGTCTGGATCATTGCGACGAGTTCTTCGACGACATTGACATTCGACGTCTCGACAAAACCCTGGCGCAGACTGCCCAGGCCGTTGCTTCCCGGCGCACCGCTGTTGGCGGTGCCCGATGCGGCCGTCTCGCCGAAGATGTTCTGGCCCTTGGGGTCGAGTCCGGCCGGGTTCACGAAGCTCGCGATCTGGATCTGGCCCACTGATTGGGCCGTCGCCTGCCCGGGCAAAGTCACGCTGACCGTGCCATCCGAGCCGATCGTGACGCTTTGCGCAGTCGATGGGATGGTGATGCCCGGCTGCACCGCATAGCCGTTGTTCGTGACGAGCTGACCAGTGGCACTGACCTGGAATGAACCGTCACGCGTGTAGCCCGTCGTGCCGTCGGGCATCTGCACTTCGAAGAAACCGTTGCCAAGCACCGCCACGTCGAGGTTGTTGCCACTGGCCTGCAGGTTGCCCTGGCTGAAGCTGCGCGAAGTGGCCACCGCACGGGTGCCGAGACCGACCTGCAGGCCCGTGGGCAGCGTCGTCTGCTCGGTGCTGTTCGCACCCGCTTGCCGCAGGTTTTGATACATCAGATCCTCGAAGACCGCGTGCGCCTTCTTATAGCCGTTGGTCGAGACGTTGGCGAGGTTGTTGGAGATGGTGTCAAGCTGGGTCTGCTGGGCCTCCATGCCTGTCTTGGAAATCCACAGGGAACGCATCATGGTGTTTGGTCCTTCGCTACTTTTTCATTTCAACTCATCGACAACAACTGTGCCGCGGACTTTTCATTGCCTTCCGCGGTCTGGAGCATCTTCATCTGCGCTTCGAACTGACGGGCCGCGGTGATCATCGCGACCATCGTTTCAACCGAACTCACGTTTGAACCTTCGAGCGCGCCATCTTGTACGCGCGCATTCGGGTCCGCACTCAAGTCACCATCTGCACCGCGAAATAAGCCGTCAGTGCCACGGGTCAGCGGCACTTCGGGTGTGACGAGCTTGAGCTTGCCCACCGGCGTCGCCTTGCCACCAGGCGCCTTCGCGCTCACGGTGCCATCATCGCCAATGTTCACTTCGCTGTTGGGGGGCAGCTGGATCGGCCCGCCATCGCCCAGCACCGTGAGGCCTGCGCTCGTGGTGAGCGTGCCGTCGGACGACACGTCGAGCGAGCCGGCCTTGGTGTATGCCTCGGTCCCGTCCAAGCCCTGCACGGCAAGCCAGGCATTGCCCTTCATCGCGATGTCAAGGTTGCGGCCGGTGGCCGTGACCGTGCCGCCGCTTGCGTCATAGCCGGGCGTACTTTCCAGCGCGAAGACCCGCGTGCTGGCACCGCTGCCCAGCACCGGCACTGCACGAAACGCCTGCAACTCGGCACGGAAACCGACGGTGGAGACGTTCGCGAGGTTGTTCGCGAGAGTGTCCTGGCGCTGCATGGTCGCCTTCGCGCCGGACATCGAGGTGTAGATGAGACGGTCCATGATTGCTTTCTTGCAAGTGGGCGAAGCGAAGGTCCGTGCATCCTGTCGAAAGAGCCCACGGGTTGCGCGTATCGCGTGGCTCCTTCGACACTCTCAGCTGCATGCACGGGCGCCCTTCGCTATGCCAACCCTGCAAATTCATCAGCGCAAGTTCACAAGGGTCTGCAGAACCTGGTCTTGTGTCTTGATGGTCTGCGCGTTCGCCTGATAGATCCGCTGCGCGGTGATCATGCTCACCAACTCAGCGGTCATGTCGACGTTCGATTCTTCAAGCGCCCCCGACTGCAGCACGCCCAGCGTGCCGTCACCCGGAACACCAACGATGGGGTCGCCCGTCGCAAACGAGCGCGCCCACGAGTTGCCGCCCAGCGGCTGCAAGCCTTGAGGATTTCGGAAGGTCGCGATTTCGACCTGCCCGGCGGGTTTGGACTGGCCGTTCGAATAACGCGCCGTGACGATGCCATTCGATTCGAACTGGAGGCCGACCAACTGGCCCGCGGCGTATCCGTTCTGCGACATGTCAGTCACGCCGAAGGGCGAGCCGTATTGCGTCGCACCCGCCAGGTTCAGCGCCACGCCGTTGATCGGCAACGTGCTCGCACCCACAGCATTGGTCGATGCTGGAATGTTCAGCGCGACCGGCCCCACCGGCGACGTCGGCGTGCCTCCATTGGAGGGAAACACAATCTGCGTCGAAGCCGCCGGGTTGCCACTGGCGTCGGTGGCGAGCGGCGTGCCGTTGGCCGTGACGTAGACGTTCCATGTATCTGTAGACGCCTTCTGAAAGTAATAGGTGAGCGCCACGTCCTGGCCCTTGGCGTCGTAGACCGTGAGCGAGGTCGCGTTGTTGTAGGTCGTCGGATCGGTGAAGTCGACGGCCGGCCCTGCGGCGGGCAGCGTGGCCGCCGAGCGAGCGTCAAGGTTCATCTCCACCTTGATCTTCGCGGTGGCCTGTGGCGTGATGCCGGCGGTGGGCATCTGCAGCGCCTTGGCCTGGCCTGGCAGGATGGTGCCCGCCCCGTCGGCCGCGTAGCCCATCAACTGGTTGCCCTGCCCATTCACGACATAGCCGTTGCGGTCAACCTTGAACTCACCGTTGCGCGTGTACATCGTCGGGTTCTTGCCGTCGGTCACCTGGAAGAAGCCCGCCCCGTTGATGGCGAGGTCCATCGGGTTTTGCGACGAAGCGATGTTGCCCTGCGTGAACTGCTGCGACACCGCCTGCAGGCTCACGCCGATGCCGATGGTGTTGGAGCCAGCGCCGTTCATGGCGCTCGCATACATGTCGGCGAACTCGGCACGCGACGCCTTCGCGCCGTAGGTGCTGGCGTTGGCGATGTTGTTGCCGATCACCTCCAGGTTCTTGCTGGTGGCGTTGAGACCGGATAGACCTTGTTGGAAGCCCATGGTTGTCCTTTGATACTGCTACGGCGGGGAGGTGATCAGTTGAATTCCTTGATGTCGGCGTAAGGCACGTAGCCCGAACGCGCGAGATCAAGCGTCAGCTTGTCGCCGGCGGTGCTGACCGCCAGGACCTTGTCGCGCATGAGCGCGGTCGAAGAAAGCGTGGCCGCGCCATTGGTGGCGGTCACTCGGAACGTGAGGTTGGTGTCGGTGCCGAACTTGGTCGAATCCCACTCGAAACTGTGACGGCCGGTGCTGGATGCGCCGAGCTGCATCGTGTCGACCACGTGCCCGGCGGCATTGAGCACTTCGACCTTCACCGCATCGGCGGGCGATGTGAGCTCGAATCCGCCCACGCCGGTGGTTCCGCTGGCGCCGGTCCCGTCGCTGAAGTCCATCTTGTTGCCCGCGACGATGACGTCATGTCCGACCAGCGATGCGCCTTGCAGCGCCTGCATCTGCGTGAAACTGCTCTGCAGGCCTTGCACCGTGGTGTTCAGCTTCTCGATGCCGTTGACGGTATTGATCTGCGCCATCTGGCTCGTGACCTGCGCGTTGTCGAGCGGGTTGAGCGGGTCCTGGTTCTGCATCTGCGCGACGAGCAGCTTCAGAAAGCGGTCGGCGCTGGACGGGTCGCTGGCGCTCGTGACAGCCGAGGTGGCCGGCGTGGTCGCCGCGTTGGTGGTGACGTTTCCAACGGCCATGATCAATTACCCATCTGCAGGGTTTTGAGAAGCAGCGTCTTGGCGGTGTTCATTACCTCGACGTTGTTCTGGTACGAACGCGAGGCAGAGATCATGTTGACCATCTCCTCCACCGGGTTCACGTTGCTGTAGGTCACGTAGCCTTCGGCGTCGGCGCTCGGATGCTTGGGGTCGTGCACCTTGCGGCCGGGCGCCTGGTCTTCGGTGACGGTGCTGACCTTCACGCCTGCCGTTCCGACGGCGCCCATCAACTGCGTCTGAAAGGTGACTTGCCGCGCCTTGTAGGCTTGGCCGTCGGGGCCCGCGACCGTATCGGCATTGGCAAGATTGGACGCGACGACGTTCAGCCGCTGGCTCTGCGCGCTGACTGCGCTTCCGGCCACATTGAAGATGTTCAACATCGACATGAGATGACTCCTTACTGCCCGCGAATCGCATCGAGCATGCTGCGCACGTCGGCGTTGATGAAACGCAGCGTGGCTTCGTATTTCACGGAGTTGTCGACGAAGTTCGCACGTTCGCGATCCATGTCGACGGTGTTGCGATCGAGATTGGTCTGGCTCGGAGTCGCATAAAGAAGATTGGCTTCGCCGCGGGCGCCGGGCGTGCCGCCGATGTGGCCGGCCTGGCTCGTGGCAAGCATCTGCGCCGGCTGCATGCCCCCGGTCGCTTCTTTCAGGGCCTGCGCGAAGTTCATGTCGCGCGCCACGTAGCCCGGCGTGTCGGCGTTCGCGATGTTGCTTGCAATGAGACGCTGACGCTCGGAGCGCAGGCTCAAGGCCTGGCCGTGGAAGTCGAGGTTGTCGGTGAGTCGGTTGATCATGATGCCTGCGCAGGGCGTACCTGCGAATTGATGAAAGGCATTGTGTTTGCCGACTTCCAAAACATAAGCGGGAATAGGCGCACGTTTGGCCGCCATTTCGCCGCTACGGTCTTGCCCTTGCCCTTCTAGAGTGGCGATATGGAAATCTTGGGCAAGCTCCCTCTTCGTTTGTTGCACGTCGTGCTGTGCGCCCTGTTTGCACTCGCCCATCCATACTCGTCAGCCGATCCCGGGGCCCAGGTGCAGCCCGGGGACAGCCTCCCAAGCACGACACTCGAACAACAAGTCAAAGACTTGGCACTCGCCGGCACCCAGCATGCCGCCCCCGGTGTCCGCTTCGATGTCCAGGTCGGCCAACTCGACCCCCGCTTGCACCTCGCCCCGTGCCAGAAAGTCGAACCTTACCTGCCCTCGGGCGCGCGCCTCTGGGGCAAGACTCGCATCGGCCTGCGCTGCGTTCAAGGCCCATCACCCTGGAATGTCTACCTTCCGGTCACCGTCAAGGTCTACGCCAAGGCGCTGGTTGCCACAGCCCCCTTGGCCATGGGCGCCATCGTCACTGCCGACGACGTGACTCAAGCCGAGGTTGATCTGGCCGAAGATGCATCGGTGGCTGTGACGGATACCCACCTCGTCGTCGGCCGCACTCTCGCCCGGGCGATCAACCCCGGCCAAAGCGTGCGACAAGCACATCTCAAGGTCCGCCAGTGGTTCGCGGCAGGCGAGACGGTCAAGGTGATGGCGGTGGGGTCTGGGTTCAGCGTGGCAGGGGAAGGTCAAGCCCTGACACCCGGCATGGAAGGCCAGCCCGCGAGGGTGAAAACCGAAAGCGGGCGCGTGCTCACCGGAATGCCGACCGGCGACCACCGTGTGGAATTGGCGCTGTAAAAAGGACTGCAGGGAAAGAGCGTGAGCGGCGGGCGGGAATCCATGTCCCATCGAAAAAAAGGCCTAAAGTCTGCTAAACCCCGGTCGATACACCGTACATGTTGAATGGACCGGATTCAAGACCGGTTCTTTGGAGAACACCATGAAGATCGGCAGTCCGGCAGACAAACCCCCTGTGGCCCCAGCGGCGACAGCTCGCGCCACCTCGGGCGACGCCACCACCAAGACCAACGCCACGCAAGCCCCGGCCGAAGCCAGCGCGCAAGTCGACATTTCGACCGCCGCGGCCTCCCTGATGCAAGGTGTGGGCGGATCGAACGCCGAGTTCGACGCAGAGAAAGTGGCTCGCATCTCACAAGCCATCGCCGACGGCTCGTTCAAGGTCGACCATGCGGCGATTGCTGACAAGCTCATCGCCAACGCTGCGGAACTGCTGACCAAGACATCGCACTGAACCATCGCATCAGGCCATTGCAGGAGCTGCCTCGCACAAAAGAGGCGCCCTTTCGCCGAAGCAAATCAACGACCCGGCTGTTCACATGATCCGACTGCTCCCGCACTCAAAGCAACTCGACCCCGCGCTGGAAGACACGGTATCCGCGGTCGAGTCGCGCCTGGCGGCATTGGGCGAAGCGCTCTGCGAGCGCGACAGCGCGGCCATCGACAGTCACGCCACCGAACTCCACCGTGCGCTTGCGCGTGCAGTCGATCACTTCACCCACGCCGCCCGCCACGGCGATGTGCCCCAGTTGCTGCGCCGCCGGCTTGCAAGCGCGAGTGGACAAGTCGCTGCCCAGCGCGAGTCGCTGGCCCGCGCTACTGCGGCGCTCGATCGTGCGATTGAAGTACTGATGCCTCGGGACACGCCGGGGCTTTATTCATCCATGGGCGGGAATGACCGCGGTGGAGTGCGCGGCGGGTCGATTCAGGCTTGACGGCCCCCACTCTCGGGACTTGAGAGCGCCCCCTTTCGAGAGTATTGGCGCGGCACGCAAGATGTCGGGCGTGCCTGAGAGGCTGCCTCTGAGTCACGGATTGCTTCCGGGACCGCTCAACCGCCCTTGTTGCGCATCCAATCGGCGGTATTGAAAAAAGATGCCGCCAGCCTGTCCGCCAATGCCGGATCCAGCCCCGTCTCGCTCATCGCCTCTCTCATGCAGTCCATCCATTGATCGCGCTCGGCGATGCCGATGGAATACGGCAGATGTCGCGCCCGCAGCCGCGGATGCCCGAAGCGTTCGACATAGTGTTGCGGCCCACCCAGCCATCCGCACAGAAACCAGAACAGCTTGTCGCGCGAGCCTTCGAGATGCGGCGGGTGCAAGGCGCGGATGTCCTTGTAGTCGGGCTTCAAATCCATGAGGTCGTAGAAGCACTGCACCAGCGCGAGCACCACGGGTTCGCCCCCGATCGCTTCGAAGGGACTCGGCCCGGAAGGCGCGTCGTCGTCGTCCGGCGCATTCACCCTGCGAGTTTCTCCGCCACGCCCATCACGCCCTTGGCCGCAGGGCAGCCGGGAATGGCTTCAAGCAGCAGCAACCGGCGTTGCACGGCTTCTCGCACGGCTGAATCGGTCGGCACCTCGCCGAGCAGTTCAAGCTTCAAAGGTGTGTCCGTTCCATTGCTCACAAAGCGGTCGACCACCTGCTGCAACTGCCCGCGGATGACGCGACCTTCGCCCAAGCGGCTGACCTGGTTCACGACGAGCTTGATGATCTTTCGATGCTGCTGGGTCGCGAGCACCTTGATGGTGGCGTAGGCGTCGGTGAGCGATGTGGGTTCGGGCGTGGCCACGACCATCACCTCGTCGGCGAGCGACACGGCATACAAGACCACGTCGGAAATACCGGCGCCGGTGTCGAGCAGGATGCGGTCGAAGCGCGGCGCCACCTTCTGGATGACGCTCAGCAACTGGTCGCGCACTTCAGGCGTCAAGCGCGAATACTCGACGAGGCCCGAGCCCGCAAGCAGCACCGAAAAACCGCCCGGCGCCGGAAGAATCGCTTCCGACAGTTCCGCCTTGCCGGTAAATACATCGTGCAAGGTGATCTTTGGATAGAGGTTCAACACCACGTCGAGGTTGGCGAGGCCGAGGTCGGCGTCGAGCACCAGCACGTTCTCACCAAGTCGCGTCAGCGCCGCCGCGAGGTTGGCCGCCATGAATGTCTTGCCCACCCCGCCCTTGCCGCTCGTCACGGCAGTGATGCGCGCGGTCATGGCAGTCGCTCCGCGAGTGCCACGTCATCAAGCAGCCACCGCAGGTTAGCAAGGTCGCCGAAGGCGCTCCGGGGGTGGCACATCCTGCTCATTCGAGATCCTGAAACTGTGATTGCCCGAATAGCATCCCTTTTTCTTCTGCGCTCACCTGCGACATGATGGGCTGCTCGAGACAAGCCTTGTTGCGGCCTTCGGCCTTGGCGCGGTAGAGCTGCTGATCTGCGCGCTCGATCCAAAGGGTGGCGGACGATCGCACCCACTGGGGCGCGAAAGCGCCGCCGATGCTGATCGTGACCGACACATCAACGCCCGGGGCCACGCTGATGGCGCGCCGCTGCACCTTGAGGCGGATGCGCTCAGCCACAGTGTGGCCGAAGGCCGGCGGGCAGTTGGGCAGGATGATGGCGAACTCTTCACCGCCGAAACGCGACACCGTGTCCATCGGCCGCACACAGTCTTGCAGCGCATGCCCCACGGCCTTGATGACTTCGTCGCCCGCGGCATGGCCGTGCGTGTCGTTGACCTTTTTGAAGTGGTCGATGTCGACCATCAACACCAGTGCCGGTTCACCGGCACGCGCCACGCGGTCGATCTCGCGCGAGATGGCGAGCTCGAACTGGCGGCGGTTGGACAGGCCCGTGAGCGCGTCGCGGCTGGAAAGATCGCACAAGCCGTCGATGACCGCCTGGAGCCAGGACAGAGAACCAGTCGGGATGTCAGCGGGCAGAGTCTGCCCCGCCTGCGCCAGGAGTTGCAATGCCGCCGACAGCCGAAGCGTCGGCGCAGGCTTGTGACTCCCGAGACGGGCAGACAGGTTCATAGGCAAAGGTCCACGAAGCCAGTCTACCTAGAGCCCTGCATACGGTCTATTGGGAACTATGCTGTGTTTCGCGCTCATCTCGATCGCTCTGCGCAGCTCAAGCACAGGACACTGAGGCCGATATTCCACTGTCGGCCCGACGTGCGATGGAGCACGTACGGCCCTGGTTCAACCGGAGCATTCATGAGCGCTGTTCTCTCCTCCGTCCCTGCCGCGGCCCCCCGGGTCGAAAGCGCCAACGGGGCAGCCGAACAGGAATTCAGTTTCGGCGGCGCCGATTTCGAACGGGTGCGTCAACTGATCTACCAGCGTGCGGGCATCAGCCTGCACGCCGGCAAGCAGGCCATGGTCTACAGCCGCCTGTCACGCCGGCTTCGCGATACCGGATACAAGTCGTTTTCCAGCTATCTGCAGTGGCTGGAGCATCCCAACGGCGCGGCGGGCGAAGAGGAATGGCAGGAATTCGTCAACTGCCTCACGACCAACCTCACGTCGTTCTTCCGTGAAGAACACCATTTCATCGAGTTGGCGCGGGACCTGAAGGTCCGCACCGCGCGGCCACTGCGAATCTGGTGCAACGCAGCGTCGACTGGCGAAGAGCCATATTCGATCGCAATCACGGTGACCGAAAGCCTGGGCGCCCAGGCGGCGACCATCTTCGCGAGCGACATCGACACCAAGGTCTTGGCGACAGCCTCGCGCGGCGTGTATGCGGCCGACTCGCGAGGGCTGTCCGCCGAGCGTCTGAAAAATCACTTCCTGCGCGGCACGGGCGCGAACGCAGGCTTTATCCGGGTCAGGCCCGAACTGGCCAAGATGATCGAGTTCAAGTCGCACAACCTGATGGATGCGCACTGGTCGCTGGGTGACCCCTTCGATATCGTGTTCTGCCGCAACGTGATGATCTACTTCGACGGGCCGACGCAACGGCGTGTTCTCGAGCGCATCCACCGCGTCATGAAGCCGGGCAGTCTCTTGTATGTCGGGCATTCCGAGAACTTCTCCGAGGCGAGGGATTTGTTCCACCTGCGCGGAAAAACGATCTACCAGCGCGTCTAGTACGCGTTTCACCAAGACGTTGACAAATTAAATCGATGGCTTCGTTCGTCAGGCCAGGCTCAAGCCGGCGCCCCCGCTGCTGATAAGAAAGACATCATGGCTACCGCCTCATCACTCGCACCGCCCGCGGGATCGCGCCTCGAGCAGCTCAAGGCGCAGCCGCGCAAGGCTGGCGAGGCCTCCTTCTTCTTCTATGACGCGCACTTCAGGAACGATGCGGTCAAGATCCTGCCCGGCGAGTATTTCGTCCACACCGAAGACTTGCTGATCATGACAACCCTGGGCTCGTGTATCGCCGCGTGCTTGTGGGACCGCAGCGCCCGCGTCGGCGGCATGAATCACTTCATGCTGCCCGATGGCGCAGGTGACTCGGGCCGCTACGGTTCGTATGCGATGGAATTGCTGATCAACGAGATGATGAAGCGCGGCGCCTCGCGGGTGAACATGGAAGCCAAGGTGTTCGGCGGCGGGCAAGTGATTGCGGGCATGAACTCGCTGAACGTCGGCCAGCGCAACACGAATTTCGTGATCGACTACTTGAAGACCGAGCGGATTCCGATCATGTCCAAGGATGTGTTGGACATTTACCCGCGCAAAGTGTGTTTCCTTCCGGCCAGCGGCAAGGCGATGGTCAAGCGTCTCGCATCGGCCAATGCCGAGGCCCTGGTGGCGCAAGACCGCGCCGCCGCGCAACGCGCGGTGCCTGCCAATACCGGCGGCGGTTCGGTCGATCTGTTCTGAGGGCTCGCAAATGAGTGCAAGAGAAGACAGTGTTGCCAAGACCCGCGTGGTGGTGGTCGATGATTCGGCGCTGGTGCGAAGCCTGCTCACCGAAATCATCAACCGCCAGCCCGACATGCAATGTGTGGGCGCGGCGGCTGATCCGTACGTGGCACGCGAGATGATTCGCACGCTCAACCCCGACGTCATCACGCTCGACATCGAAATGCCTCGCATGGACGGCATCGACTTCCTGTCGAAGCTGATGCGTCTGCGGCCAATGCCGGTGGTGATGGTGTCTACGCTGACCGAGCGTGGGGCTGACGTCACGCTGCGCGCGCTTGAACTCGGCGCCGTCGATTTCGTTGCCAAGCCGAAGATCGGTGTAGCCGATGGCTTGCGATTGCTGGCGCAGGACATCACGGAGAAGGTTCGCATCGCATCGAAGGCACATCTGCGTCGGGTGCATTTGGCGCCGGCCCACGATGCCGGCGCAGAGCCGGCTGCTGCGCGACCGTTGCCCTCCGTGGCCCACCTCGGGCGTCTATCGACCGAGAAGATCATCTTCATCGGCGCATCCACGGGCGGCACGGAAGCCACCAAGGAAGTACTGGTCAACCTGCCGCCTGACTCGCCGGCCGTCGTCATCACGCAGCACATGCCGCCGGGCTTCACCAAGAGTTATGCAGCGCGGCTCGACGGGCTGTGCAAGATCCGTGTTGCCGAAGCACGTGACGGTGACCGTATTCTTCCGGGCCACGCGTACATCGCGCCCGGTGGTTTTCATCTCAGCGTGGAACGCAGCGGTGCGAACTACATCGCCCGCGTGCAAGACGGCGAGCCGGTGAATCGGCACAAGCCGTCGGTCGAGGTGCTGTTCAAGTCCGCCGCCCGCGTGGTGGGGCCGAACGCCTTGGCGCTGATGCTCACGGGCATGGGTGCCGATGGCGCGAAAGCCATGAAAGAAATGCGCGACGCCGGCAGCTACAACTACGTGCAGGACGAAGCGAGCTGCGTCGTCTTCGGCATGCCTCGCGAAGCGATTGTTGCGGGAGCAGCGCACGAGGTGCTGCCTCTGACGCAGATCGCGCCGAAGCTGATCGAGCGGCTGAGAAGCACGTCCGGGATGTCGATCAATCGGATTTGATGGCTCGCACTCAAAAATGATCGCCAATGGCTGCGTGACGAACTCGTTTTAGCGCAAGACGCAGACAACGAGTACGCGATGGTCGATTCGACCATCGTGCGAGCCCACCAACACAGCTCGGGAGCAAAAGGGCACCGAAAAAGCAAGCCATCGGGCGCAAGGGGAAGGCCGATGAAGACGACAGTACGTCTGCGGTAGCATCGAGATCACCACAACACACACGCGGGCGCACAGCCCGTTCATGCGGGGGGAGGACTCCAATGTTTGTCGTTCACACCATCACACGCGGCGCTGTGACCATTGCGCTCTTGCTGGCCATGGGCTTTGCCAACGCCGAGCCCGACGAGGCGCGAAAGCAGGAAATCCAGGCTTCGGTACAGGCCGCGAAGGCGGTGACCGTCACTGGCCCGAGCGACATCAAGCTCGCCGGGCAGGCTGTGCTGAAGCTTCCCGCCGGTATGGAATTCGTGCCGCAACCCGCCGCGGGGCGGCTCATGCAGGCCATGGGCAACGGGTCTGACGATCGGCTGATTGGCCTCATCGAAGGCACCGGCGACGCGCAATGGCTGGTCATCGCCCGCTACGAACCCTCGGGCTACATCAAGGACGACGACGCCCGGGACTGGAACGTCGACGACCTTTTCAAGAGCCTCAAGGAAGGCACCGAAGCGGCCAACAAGCAGCGCACGGAAATGGGCTTCGCCCCGCTCGAGATCGTGGGCTGGGTGCAAAAGCCGAGCTATGACGCGTCCACGCATCGCCTCGTGTGGTCGATGGCGGCGCGCAAGCCCGGCGAAAGCGACGCTGAGCAAAGCGTCAACTACAACACCTATGCCCTGGGCCGCGAGGGCTATGTGTCGCTGAACCTCATCACCGCGCGTGCGTCGGTCGAGCGAGATAAGCCGGTGGCAAACACGCTGTTGTCGGCGCTGAAGTTCGATGACGGCAAGGCTTACCAGGACTTCAATTCGAGCACTGACAAGGTCGCCGAATACGGCATTGCCGCGCTGGTGGCCGGCGTGGCCGCGAAGAAGCTGGGGCTCATTGCCATCATCCTCGCGTTCGCGGCGAAGTTCGCGAAGGTGCTGCTGCTCGCAGGTGCCGGCGTGATTGCCGTCGTCACCAAGTTCTTCAAGCGCAAGGACACGGCGTGATCAAGCTGTTGGCCCTGCTGCTGTCGGGTGTCAAACTCGGCAAGCTGTTCACGACGGGCGGCACGATGCTGCTGTCGGTGGTCGTGTACGCCTTCGTCTGGGGGTGGCGCTACGCGGCCGGATTCGTCGCGCTCATCTTCGTGCACGAAATGGGACACTACATCGCAGCGCGGCAACGCGGGCTCGCTGTGGGGGCGCCGACCTTCATACCCTTCGTGGGCGCATGGATCGAGCTCAAGGATATGCCGCACGACGCCGAGACCGAAGCTTACGTGGGCATGGGCGGGCCGCTCTTGGGAACGGTGGGCGCCCTGGTGTGCTACTTCATCGCCCGCGACACGAACACCGACTGGCTGCTGGCGGTGGCGTACTCCGGCTTCTTCCTCAACCTCTTCAACCTGATTCCCATGACGCCACTGGACGGTGGCCGTATCACGCAAGTGATCTCGCCCTGGCTGTGGCTCGCGGGCGTGCCCATCCTGCTCGCGATGATGATCTGGAGCCCGAGTCCCATGCTCATCTTGATCGCCGTGCTGGCGGGGATGCAGTTGTGGACGGCATGGTCACATCGGCACGATCCGGCTGCGCAGGCGTATCGGATGGCGTCGATGGAAACGCGCATCGGCTACGCGGCGATGTATGTGGCGCTGGTGGGCTTCCTGGCGGTGATGACCTACGACGTTCACGAGATGCTTCAGACTGCCGCGAAGGTCCACGGACAGTCAACGTAGGGCGGGCAAAGCGAAGCGTGCCCACGCGGACCGTTGATCTGACTTGAATGGCAACCGCGTGGGCACGCTTCGCTTTGCCCACCCTACAGGAACAGCTCCTGAAGGTCACTGAGAAAGTCGAAGCCTTTCGGCGTCGGCTTCACCCACTGCCAATCCCGCTCGATCAAGCCTTTGTCTTCCGCACCCTTCAGCGCCGCCTGAATCGCTGAAATGGGCAAACCCGTTCGCTCGCTGAAACGCGCGAGTTCGAAGCCTTCTCGCAGCCGCAGCACGTTCAGCATGAACTCGAAAGGCAACTGATCGCGTGACACCTCTTCATCCTGCGCAATCGCAGCGCCGGCCAAGGCTTGGTCCATGTACTTCGCGGGGTCGCGGAAGCGAATCTGCCGCACGATCCGATGCGGAAAACTCAGCTTGCTGTGCGCGCCGGCACCAATGCCCAGGTAGTCGCCGAATTGCCAGTAGTTGAGGTTGTGCTGGCAGCGATGACCGGGCTTTGCGAACGCGGAAACCTCGTAGCGTTCCAGTCCCGCCTGCGCGGTCCGGTCGGCGATCAGGTCCAGCATGTCCGACGAGGTGTCGTCGTCCGGCACCGCCGGCGGATGCTTTGCGAAAAAGGTATTGGGCTCGATCGTCAGGTGATAGATCGACAGATGCGGCGGTGAAAACGACAGCGCCTGCTTCAGGTCGGCGTCGAGTTCGGCCAAAGTCTGCCCTGGTAGCGCGTACATGAGATCGAGGTTGAAAGTCTCGAACGCGCGACTGGCCTCCTCGAGCGCCGCCCTCGCCTGCGCGCCGTCATGTACGCGACCCAGGGCCTGGAGCTTCGCATCGTCGAAGCTTTGTACCCCGACGGAAAGACGCGTCACACCGGCTTGTCGGTAACCGCGAAAACGGCCGCGCTCGAAGGTGCCTGGATTGGCTTCAAGCGTGATCTCGCAAGCCGGTTCCAAGGGCAGGCGGGCGCGGACGTCGGTGATGAGCTGGTCAATACCCCCGGGCGAGAACAAGCTGGGCGTGCCGCCGCCGATGAAGATGCTGTGCACGCGTCGGCCCCAGATGAAAGGTAGTGCGGCTTCGAGGTCTGCACGCAACGCGCTCAAGTAGCGCGCCTCTGGCAGGCTGCCGGCTTGCTCATGCGAGTTGAAGTCGCAGTACGGGCACTTCTTGAGGCACCACGGCAGGTGCACGTACAGCGACAGCGGTGGCAGGGCCGCAAGACTCAGTGTTCCGGGGCGCATGTAGCGCGCGACCATGTCGCCACCAGCTTCGCCGGGCGTCACTGCATTCGCGATTCCAATCTCTTTCACAGTGAGGTCACTCAAGGTGCCACGCCTCACGCATGAGCGCGAGCATCTGCTGCGCCGCGATCGCGCGGTGACTGCGCTGGTTCTTCACTTCAGCGCTCAATTCAGCGACGGTCTGGTTGAGGACGGGGATGAACATCAAAGGGTCGTAACCGAAGCCACCTTCGCCACGCTGCACAGTGAGGATCACACCGTTCCATCGGCCGACCGCGACGAGCGGTTCGGGATCGTCGGCAGACCGAACGGCGACCAAGGTACTCACGAATCGGGCGCGACGATCTTCGACGCCCTGCAGGCGTTCGAGTAGCAGGCGGTTGTTGGCCGCATCCTGCAGAGCCCGCATACCTTCGCGTGATATTGGCTCCCCTCCCCCACCCGCCGGCGAAGGGCTGTGAGTGAGAGTTACCGCTTCCAGCGGAGCAAAGTTGGCAGATGCGACACCCGGTGCGCCACCCAACGCATCGACACACAAGCCGGAGTCATCGGAAATCGCCGGCCCGCCCGAATGCCGGGCGGCATGCCTCGCCTTCAGCAAGGCGTTTTCAACGAAGGTGATGTGTGGCTCTTCCGCCTCAGGAATGCCAAGTGCACCTTGATTGACGAATTCGAGTCCGAGGGGTGAGAACAAGGCTTGAAGCTCAGCGAGCTTCTTCGCATTGTTCGATGCGAGCACGAGCCGCATACCTATCTCGTATCCCGGGTGAACCCCGGGGATAGGCTCTTGGACCCTTCGGCACAACCCCGGGTTGCACTCAGAGTGCTGAGAGTTTTTCGATCATGCCCGCTCATCACGCCAAAAGCCCCCTGCTCGTCGTTGCAAATGCTCGCCATAGCAAGCTATGGCTGCGCTGCGCCTAGATCAGGCGCCTTTTGACGTGCTGCTCGGACACGTTCGAAATACTCCCAGCCTCTCAGGCGACGAATCCCGTTCACACGCCGAGCGCCTTGCGTTGCGCGGTAACGAGGTCGCGGATGCCCTTTTCCGCCAAATGCAACAGCAGCCCCATCTCATCGCGCGAAAACGCCGCACCTTCCGCCGTGCCCTGGACCTCAACGAAACCACCGGCCCCCGTCATCACGACATTCATGTCAGTGTCGCAAGCGGCATCCTCGACGTATTCAAGATCGAGCAATGGCGTGCCATCCACGATACCCACGGAAACCGCCGCCACGAAATCGCGGATCGGCGAGGCCTTGATCTTGTCTCGCGCAATCAAAAAGCTCACCGCGTCATGCGCCGCGACAAACGCACCAGTGATGGCGGCCGTGCGCGTCCCGCCGTCCGCCTGGATCACGTCACAGTCCAGTGAAATCGTGCGCTCACCCAGCGCCTCCAGGTCGAACACGCAGCGCAACGACCGCCCGATCAGGCGCTGGATCTCCTGCGTGCGCCCGCTCTGCTTGCCCTTGGCCGCCTCCCGATCGCTTCGCGTGTGCGTGGCGCGCGGCAGCATGCCGTACTCGGCAGTCACCCATCCCGTGCCCGAGCCGCGCTTGTGCGGGGGCACCTTCTCTTCCACTGACGCGGTGCACAGCACCTTGGTCTCGCCGAACTCCACCAGCACCGATCCTTCGGCATGCTTGGTGTAGCGGCGGGTGACAGTGACCGGACGCAATGCGTCAGCAGCACGGCCTTGCGTGCGAACAAAACTCATGAAAGAGCCTTTCAGTTTTTCTTTTGTGACGAGCGCCGAATGGCCTCGTTGATTTCCTTGATCGAGCGCTCGATTTCGGCGTCGTCAAGTTCGTCGGGCACATCCTGGCCCATCACGCTTGCCTGAATGGTCGAGGCGAATACCTCGTCACCCAGGGATTGCGTTGAAATGCCGGGGCCCTCCCTGTCGTCCGCGCTTTCCCATTCCATGGCGATCACGGAGACGTTGTCGCTCTTGGGACCGCCATTGCGCAGCGCCTGCTCGACCAACTCGGGCACGGCATCAGAAATCGGGTGACGCGCGAGTTGCTCGGTGATGCTGGCGTCGCTGACGCTGCCCCACAGGCCGTCGGAGCACAGCAGCAGTCGGTCGCGCGGTTGCAAGAGCAGCGGCCCCACGGTGTCGACCACCGGTTTTCCGGGGCTGCCCAGGCAGGTGAAGAGCACGTTTCGGTTGAAGCGCTCGCCCATCGGAACCACTTGGCTGAGCGTTTCCTGCAGTTCGGAATACGAATGGTCGCGGGTGCGGGCGATGAGCTTGTCGCCACGAACCATGTACAGCCGCGAATCGCCGCAATGGGCCCAGTAAGCCGCATTGCCTTGCAGCACGCAGGCCACCACCGTGGTGCGTGGGGTGTCGATCAGAGATTTCTGAGTGGCGTAGCGCAGCAGTTGATGGTGCCCGGCAATGATGGCTTCGTGCAGGAAGCGCAGCGGATCCGCCAGCGTCGGCTTGGAATCGCGCTGGAACATGGCCGCCAGAGTC
This sequence comes from Rhizobacter sp., assembly GCA_021153565.1. Lineage (GTDB taxonomy): Bacteria > Pseudomonadota > Gammaproteobacteria > Burkholderiales > Burkholderiaceae_C > Albitalea. The sequence continues at coordinate 8,419 of JAJKJU010000240.1, read as the reverse complement.
TGAAGCGCCAGTTGCGAGGCGACTTCGCCCTCGGGGTGGCCGCCCATGCCGTCAGCAAGCGCGAACAGCCCCGAATCCCGCGTGTAGCAATAGCCCATGCGGTCTTCATTCTTCTCGCGGCCACCCTTTCGGCTGACCTGGTAGACCGAAAAGCGCATGGTCATGCTTTGGCGCTCGTCAAGTTTTCAAGCTGCAGTTTGAGCCGTTCGCTGAAACTGAGTTTGGTATAGCGCCGCTCGGTTTCGCGCGCCAGTTCTTTTTGCAGCGCGAACACACTTTGCGGGCGGGACAGCGGGTCAAGCGACATGCACCATTCCGTGACCTCGATGAGGTTGTCGGAATAGACATTTCGCAGCCGCGACAGGGACAGCGCCAGACGGTCTTTCTCGATCCGCTGCGGGGCGTCGTTGGGTGGGTAGCCCTGCATGCAGGCATAGATGCAGGCGCCAATGGCGTAGATGTCGGTCCAGGGGCCGAGCGTGCCGTCGCGGCGGTACATCTCGGGGGCCGCGAAGCCAGGGGTGTACATCGGCCGGATAAAGTTGCCTTCCTTGCTCAGCACTTCGCGCGCCGCGCCGAAGTCGAGTAGAACCGCCTTGTTGTCGTTGGTGATGAAGATGTTGGCCGGCTTGATGTCCAGGTGGAGCATCTTGTGCTGGTGCACGATGCGCAAGCCGCGCAGGATTTCATCGAACAGAGACCGGATGGTCGATTCGCGAAAGACCTTGTCGCGCTTCAGGTCGCGCGCGGTGACGATAAAGTCCTGCAGGGTGTCGCCCTGCAGGTAGTTCATCACCATGTAGACGGTTTCGTTCTCGCGGAAGAAGTTCAGCACCGAGACGACGCTTGCATGTGAAATTTGCGCGAGGCTGCGTCCTTCCTCGAAAAAACTCTTCAGCCCCAGCCGGTACAGTGGCTGCTTCTCGGGCTTCACGCGCGGAGTCAACTCGCCGGGGGAGCGTTCGGCAAGGGAAGAAGGCAGGTATTCCTTGAGCGCAACAAGATGGCGCTCAGAGTCTTCGGCGAGGTAGACCACGCCAAACCCCCCGGCTGCCAGCTTCTTGATGACCTGGTACCCGCCCACTACCGTGCCGGATGGCAACGGTGCGGGTTTCGGCTTTGACATAATCGAATTTTCAAGGGGCAAAAAGCTGCATGGCAGTCTACAGCATGACCGGTTATGCCACTGCCACCTCAGGCACTGGCCCCACCACCGAAACCGGCACTAATGCCGAAGGCCAAACAAGTCGGCCCGTCGGATCGGGAGCCGCGAGCGTGACGGTCGAAATCCGTTCCGTCAATGGCAGATTCCTGGATCTCAACTTCCGCATGCCCGACGAGCTGCGCTCGCTCGAGCCGGCGCTGCGCGACTTGCTGTCTACGTCGTTGCGACGCGGAAAGATCGAGGTTCGCCTCAATACCAGGACCGAAAGCGACAACGCCTGGCCGCAGCCGCAGCCCGAACAGCTCAATCGGCTGAGCGGGTTGGAAAGCACCATTCAGGGCTGGATGCCAAAGGCCCAGCCGCTGTCGGTTCACGAGGTGTTGCAGTGGTGCAAAGGCGGCGGCATCACCGAACGTCTGGACGAAGTCGCCCTCTATGCCGCCAAGCGTGCGATTGTCGGATTGACCGAGGCACGGGAACGTGAAGGCACCCGGTTGGTCGCGGTGCTGATGGAACGGGTCAAGCGCCTGCGCGAACTTGCCGCCGAAGCAGAGCCGCTGGTGCCTGCCGTCGTCCAGAAGCAGCAGCAGAAGTTCCTGGAGCGCTGGAAAGAAGCGCTGGAAGTGACCGGCGCGGCGCAGACGATTTCCGAAGACACGCTCAAGGAGCGAGCGATCAACGAAGCCGCCGCCTACGCGATCCGCATCGACGTCGCCGAGGAGCTGGCCCGGCTGCGCGCCCATCTGGACGAAATCATCCGCCTGTTGAACAAGGGCGGCGAAGTCGGCAAGCGCCTTGACTTTCTGATCCAAGAGTTACTTCGCGAAGCGAACACCCTCGGTTCCAAGGCATCGAGCCTTGAGTTGACCAACATTTCTGTCGAAATGAAGGTGGCAGTCGAGCAATTGCGAGAGCAGGTGCAGAACCTCGAATAAAGACACTCATGGAATACCCCGGCAATCTCTTCGTCGTGGCTGCACCGAGCGGTGCGGGCAAATCGAGCCTCGTGAAATCGCTGCTCGAAATCGACTCGCACCTCGTTGTCTCGATCTCGCACACCACCCGCAAGCCGCGTGGGCAGGAGCAGGATGGGCGCGAATACCACTTCATCGCCGAAGCCACCTTCCGCGAAATGATCGCGTCGGGTGAATTCTTCGAGTGGGCGGAGGTGCACGGCAACCTCTACGGCACCTCCCGCACCCAGGTGCAGGAGCGCGTGGCAGGCGGGCAGGACGTCGTGCTTGAAATCGATTGGCAGGGCGCGGTCCAGATCAAAGAGCTCTTTCCGAATGCCGTGCTGATCTTCATCTTGCCGCCGAGCTTCGAGGAACTGGCCCAGCGCCTGAACCGTCGCGGGGAGGACCATCCCGAGGTGATCGCCCAGCGCTTGGCGAATGCGCGCCACGAGGTAGCGCAGGCCAAGCACTTCGACTTCGTTATAATCAACGGCTTATTCGAAACGGCCGTTTTCGATCTGAAAACCGTCGTTCACTCCCAGCGCCTCAAGTACGTCGCCCAGCTTCGCAGCAAGCCAAGCGTCTTCCAGGCTCTGGACCTCAGCTAGAAATTCACTAAGTTTGGAGTTTTGCTCATGGCCCGCATTACCGTTGAAGACTGCCTGGTGAAGATTCCGAACCGATTTCAGCTCGTTCTCGCCGCCACCTACCGTGCTCGCATGCTGAGCCAAGGTCACGCGCCGAAGATCGAAACCAAGAACAAGCCCGGCGTGACCGCCCTGCGCGAAATTGCCGCCGGCGAAGTCGGCATCGAAATGTTGCGCAAAGTTCCGGTCTGAATTCAGCCCCGTCGCACGCTCCATGCGCTTTTCAAGAAACGGCCCTCCGGGGCCGTTTTGTTTTGATGCGGGTATGCGCTTTGTCGGATCACTGTTAGCCCGGGATGCGATGCAGCACTTTCCAAGATAAATTCGGAACATGGTTTCTCGCATCGCCGCCGCCATCAAGGAGCTCGCCAGCCCCGCGAGCCGCCGCTTTGCAGCGCAGGCCCCAACTCCGAAAGACGACGCCGCCGCAGCCTCCTTCGCGGCGCTGACTCACAAGCTCGACTACCTCGACACCGCCGACATCAAGCGCGTCCGCGAAGCTTACCGCTTCGCCGACGAGGCGCATTTGGGCCAGTTCCGCGCCAGCGGCGAACCCTACATCACCCACCCCATCGCTGTCGCCGGCCTGTGCGCCGACTGGAAGCTCGACGCGCAAGCCATCATGGCCGCGTTGATGCACGACGCGATGGAAGACTGCGGCGTGACCAAGGCGGAGCTGATCGAGCGATTCGGCGCGCCGACCGCCGACTTGGTTGACGGCCTCACCAAGTTGGACAAGCTGCAGTTCTCGACCCGAGAAGAATCGCAGGCCGAGTCCTTTCGCAAGATGCTCCTGGCGATGGCGCGCGATGTGCGTGTCATCCTCGTCAAGCTGGCCGACCGACTGCACAACATGCGCACGATGGAGGCGATGGCGCCTGCCAAGCGCACACGCATCGCACGCGAAACGCTCGATATCTACGCGCCGATTGCCCACCGGCTGGGCTTGAACCAGACGTATCGCGAGTTGCAGGAGCTGTCTTTCCAGCACTTGCGGCCCTGGCGTCATGCTGCACTGTCGAAAGCCGTTCAGAAGGCAAGGGGCTATCGGCGCGACATCGTCGATCGCATCCAGCGCGAAGTCGAGAAGGCCTTTGCGCAGCCCAAGCTTCAAAGCCAAGTCTTCGGGCGCGAGAAAACGCTGTTCTCCATCTACAGGAAGATGCGCGAGAAGCACCTGACCTTTGCGCAGGTGAACGACATCTTCGGCTTTCGCATCGTCGTGCACACGCTGCCGGAGTGCTACTTGGCGCTTGGCGTGCTTCACCAACTCTACAAGCCCGTGCCTGGCCGCTTCAAGGATTACATCGCGATTCCGAAGGCCAACGGCTACCAGTCGCTGCACACGACGCTTGTGAGCCCGCTGGGCACGGCAGTCGAATTCCAGATCCGCACCGAGCAGATGCACGCGGTGGCCGAAAAGGGAATTGCCGCGCACTGGCTTTACAAGACCAAGGGCGGCGGTCCTGCCCATGTGCAGGAAGCGCAGCGCCTGGGCGCGATGTGGTTGCAGTCGCTCATCGACATCCAGGATGAAACGCGCGATGCGAGCGAATTCCTCGAGCACGTCAAAATCGACCTTTTTCCGGACGCCGTCTACGTGTTCACTCCGAAGTCAAAGATCCTCGCCTTGCCGCGCGGCGCGACACCAGTGGACTTCGCCTACGCGATTCACTCGGACGTAGGCGACCATTGCGTGGCGGCAAAGGTCAATGGCGAGCCGGTGGCTTTACGCACCGAATTGCGCAGCGGAGACGTGATCGAGATCGTCAGCGCGCCTGGGGCGAAACCGAACCCGGCCTGGCTCAACTTCGTTCGCACCGGGCGTGCGCGTTCGAAGATTCGCCATTACCTGAAGACGATGGAGCAAGAGGAATCGCAGGAACTCGGCTCCAAAATGCTTTCGCAGGCGCTGCGCGCCGAAGGTTTATCAATGCCGGGCGACGACACGCCCGAATCGGCCGTGTGGCAGCAGTTGACGCGCTGGAGCGGCAATCGCAGCCGCGAAGAACTGCTGATCGATATCGGTTTGGGCCGCAAGATTGCCACCATCGTCGCCAAGCGGCTCGCACGTTTGCTTGCTGAACATGGCACCAAGCCCGACGCCGTCATGCTGTCGATGGGCCGCTACAGCCGGGGAGATGGCGAACATGTTCAAGACATGGTGCAGATCGACGGTGCAGAAGGCGCGTCGGTGCAAATGGCCCCGTGTTGCCGTCCGATTCCAGGCGACGCAATCGTCGGCTATCTCGGCCGCGGTGAAGGCCTGGTCGTGCACACCGCCGAATGTGGCGTTGGCAAACGACTTTATGAGCGCGACAGCGAGCGTTGGATGAATGTCGAGTGGGCCGAGCAGCCCACTCGGCCTTTCGAGACTGGCGTGATGGTGCTGCTGAAGAACGGCAAGGGTGTTCTGGCCGAAGTGGCGGCTGCGGTTTCTGCATCGGAGGCGGACATCACGCACATAGACATGGGCGACGAGCCGCCCGCGCTGGCGGCGGAGCTGCGCTTGCTATTGAGCGTGCGCGATCGGCTGCATCTGGCCGATGTGATGCGGACCCTGAAACGATCGGGGCGGGTACTGCGGGTGGCCCGGGTCAAGCCTTGATTTTGTGTTGTAGTCCGGCATCACCGTTACGCGGCGCAGCTTCGGCGTTTCACCCTGAGGTTCACCCGGGCGAACTCGCTGTCGGATATTCGACTTCGATGACTTCAATTTTTTCGACGCCACCCGGGGTCACCAGCGACACCTCGTCCCCCACCCTCGCCTTCAACAAGGCCCGCGAGATCGGCGCAATCCAGCTCACTTCGCCTTGGCTGCTGTCGGACTCGTCGATGCCTTTGATGGTGATCGTGCGCTCGTCCCCGTTCTGATTGGAGTACGTCACCTTCGCACCGAAGAAGACCTGATCTCGCCCGTGATGCGCAGACGGGTCCACGACCTCGGCAATGTCGAGACGCTTGGTGAGAAACCGAATCCGGCGATCAATTTCACGAAGCCGTTTCTTGCCGTAGAGATAGTCGCCGTTTTCCGAACGGTCGCCGTTTTTAGCGGCCCACGACACCACCTCCACGACTTTCGGCCGCTCGACGTCCAGCAGCGTCATCAACTCCTCACGCAGACGCGCATAACCCGCCGGCGTGACGTAGTTCTTGGTGCCTGACGGGAGGGCCGGCAACGTGATGTCGCCGTCATCGTCGTCGCCATCTGCATCGCTTTCGCGTGTGAATGCCTTATTCATCCTGGAACCGATTTTCACCCCTTTGCGGCGACCATGGGGCACGCAAAGGGCATCGGCAAGACGGCAAGCAAGGCGCAAGGAGCCGCCCTTCGTTCGCGGGTTGCCCGTTGCAGCCACCCGACGGCGGTCAGCTCCGAATAAGCAACACCACTTACATTTTGACCGAATTGGCAGGCCATCCACGTGCTGGACGACCAGACCGCCGACGCCGCCTTGCACGACCAAGCCGGCGCCGCGCTGAACAAACTCATGGGCCGAGCCAACTTCACGGGCGTATGGGAGCTTCCATGGGCAGGCAAAAACGTTGAAGGCCGCAGTGGATTTTCCGGCCAGGTACGCTGGGGCGTCATCCTCCCGAGCAATCCTTCTGGATGCAATTTGCAATAGTGAGATGCAAGTAGTTCTGCGAAAGAACCGGCCTCCGAAAGTCAATTGAAAGGACCAAAGGCCGGCCCTAACTTTCCCGCCTTTGCCCCGCCCTCCCAGGGGCAAATTTTCATTTCATACACCTCACCCAAGATTGGATGGAAGGATCATGTCGAGCGCAGTTCTCCACTACATCTATGACCCCCTGTGCGGATGGTGCTACGGCGCGGCACCACTGGTGGCTGCCGCGCGCGATATCGTCAGCGTGCGCGCTCACGGCGGCGGCATGATGGCCGGCAGCAACCGTCGACAGGTCTCGCCGCAGTTGCGCAACTTCGTGGCGCCTCATGATCGGCGCATCGCCGAAGTCAGCGGCCAGGCATTCGGCGAGCGCTATACCAACGGGCTTCTGCTCGATTCATCGGCAGTCTTCGACTCCGAACCACCGATCTCCGCCGTGCTGGCTGCCGATCAGCTGGCATCGCGAGGCCTGGACATGCTGTCGCGACTGCAGTTGGCTCACTTCGTCGAAGGACAACGCATTGCCGACAGACCTGTACTCGCAGCCCTGGCCAAGGAACTGGGCCTCGGTACCCGGGACTTCCTGCGGGTTCTCGAGCAGATCGAAGGCGAGGCAACGCAACTTCATATTCGCAACAGCCGTGCGCTGCTCCAGCGGCTCGGCACCCAAGGCTTCCCGACCTTTGCTCTGGAACAGGACGGTCGTTTCCACCACATCGACATCGGCGACCATCTCGGCCACCCAGAGCAATGGCAGGCTTGGCTGCGTACACAGGTGCCGGCAAATACCGCCCCCTTGCCTGCCGGCTCGCCCTTTACGTCGTGCTCACCAGACGGCTGCGACAACCGGACGACGCTCCAGCAGCACGGGCGGGGGGAAGCGCCGGGACGGTAGCGCATGGCGGGCCCGGTCGGTGTCGCGCAGGTGCCGCGACTGCAGTCTGACCTCTATTACTAAGCGGCCGCATGCATCGCCGAGTTGTCTAACATTTCGAGGAACATGATCGGAGATCCTCGGCTCCGCGCCAGCTGCCAAAACGCGCGCGATGCGGCCCTCCCCCGCCGCCGGTGATGCCGACATGCAGCGTCACCGGACCGTTGTAGTTGAACGCCAGATTGCCCCCGTGCAGGTTGATGTAAGCGTTCTTCTTGCCGAGCGGCGGGGCCACTTCGGCCGGCGACGGGGCCGACGGCAGGAAGAACTTCGCATGGGTGCCGTCGCCCCACTGCACAGTCCCAGCACCGCGTTCGATGTTGATGCCGCGGTAGCTGGCGTCGTTGCCGTTGACGGCATTGGTTCTTCGCGAAGTTCAGGCTCGGGTCGCTGAGCCCCGGGTTGACCGAGTTCGGCTGGTTGTGCGGGCTGTTGCCCGTGTGGCTGTAGACGCCGGACATCACGATCGTCGATGGACCGATCGCATGGAAGTTGATGTCGTTGCCATAGGCCGCTTCGTAGATGCCCTGCGTCACGGTGACGACACTGCCCGGCGGGCTCCAGACCAGCCACGAGCCTTCGTTCAGAACGGCCTTAACTGGTCATTAGCAAACCGCACGAGGCGCGGAATCGCCATCGAGCCACTACGTTTAAGAACATTCTCGTTTGCAATAGTTACCAAGCCCGTCGCATGACCTGACGGAACTTGTCCCGCCTGCGCCGAATTGTGAAATTCATTACGTTCACATCACGTTCCGCATAACAACTTGCGGCCCTGCGCATGGCATGCCCTTTGCGTCCGGCGTTCCCCATCGAAAGGTTCATTGGGGAGCAGACGTGCACAAAACGAGTGGGAGCGATGCGGCGCCGAAGACGGCGTCGCGCAACTGGCGTATCGCCGGATGTCTGGTGCTGATAGCGGCCGTGGCGGCTTGCGGCGGCGGTGGCGGCGCTGGCGACGGCTCCAGCCAGCAATCGCCAGCGCCAGCGCCAGTGCCATCGCCATCGCCATCGCCATCGCCATCGCCATCGCGCGTGATGCTCTCGAGCGCCTGGTGAACGGCGTTGATCTGCATATCGAGCGTATC
>JAJKJU010000239.1 GCA_021153565.1 Rhizobacter sp. | reverse complement strand
TGCGGCGGAGTGCGACTCAATGAATTCACGGGTTGATTTGGAAGCATTTGGCAATTCCTCTCTCGATTGACGTGGCAATTGCCACTGAAATTGCCCGCTCGCGCAAGCAACGATATCTCGGGGCCAGTCGTCCGCTACCTGATTTGCGAGACCCGCCCCGTCGACCACGCTCGGCTCCCTTTGGCCACCGCATCGAAAGGTCGAAAGGTGAATCGGGATGCGTGGCTATGGAATAAGCCAGATGGTGCCAGCGCGCCCCCCAGCCGGCTGCGGCCATGCGAAGCGAATCTCGTTAATCCGAAGAAGGAACCACTTCAACGATGGCGAATACTCTCAGCCTCTCAGCCCCCTCTGGCATTCTTGCAGCGGGATACAAGACGACCGGTGTACCGGGTGCCAGGGCGGGCGCCCCCTGACGTTCTTCTGGCCTACCCCCGGTGCCGCCAGCACCCTCCCCGGGGGAGCCACCCACGCCTCCCAAAGCATCCGTTTCTTGATTGCATCCTCTGTTCAACAACACCCTCGAAGCCAGCCGCACCACGTTGCTGCGCGACAAAATGCCGCGTGCCGGGTTGCCCATTTGACTCGTCAATGGCCAGCTTCGGCTGGTCCCAAAGCCCGAGCGGATCGATTGCGAGCCCGCGGTCGATGATTGCAAGCTCGCTCGCAACGAATGTGAGCCCGTCGGCGCCGTCACTCGCAAATAATCTGAGCCCAAAACTGCGCTGATTGCGAGCCCGAGCCGTTTCGATTGCAAGCCGCTACGCTTACCAGCGGCATCCTGTCCGAGGAGCCGATCCGATCGGGCGTCAACGCGACGACAGTGAACGCGGCGCTCGAAGGCTTCGTGCGCGCAGCAGCCTTCGAGCTGCCCCGCGGCTTGCGGATCAACGTGGTGAGCCCGACGGTGCTGGAGGAGTCGATGCCCGTCTACGGCGCCTTCTTCCAGGGCTTCGAGCCTGCGCCCGGCAGCCGGGTGGCGTTGGCCTACGTGCGAAGCATCGAAGGCGTGCAGACGGGCAGGGTGTACCGCGTGTGGTGATCGGGCTGCGCCGGTTCAAGCCGGCGCGATATCGCTTCGCGTGAGTTTGAACCCAGACCGGCCTGCACCAGTTGCTGTGCCTGCGACTCCAGGCTTTCCGCGGCAGCGGCGCAAAATTTCAGGGCACTGACCTTGACCTTGACACCCTCGAACTGTCACTGGGCGATTTGCATCCGCAAGCGTCGCGCCGCTTCTTCGGCGCGTGCGTCGTCGATTTCGCGCATCACGCTGACCATGTCTACCGTCCCGTGCTTGTGCTCGAAGAGGCCGGTGAGCACCACCTCGGGATGCAAGGCCCCGCGTTGATACAAGTCCCAGATCTCGTGCCCGTGGCTGGTGTGCAGGAGCTCGGGCGCGAAGCGGCCGAAGAAGGTTTGCAGGTTGGTGACGTCACGCAGCAGCATGCGTTGTGCATGGTTGTTTCCGGCGGCGTCCACGGCCTGCGGTAGATCGATGATCACCGGCCCATCCGCGCCCAGCAGGATATTGAACTCCGACAAATCCCCGTGCACGACGCCGGCGCACAGCATGCGCACTACCTCCAGCAGCAGCGTTGCGTGGTGCGCCCGAGCGTCGATGGGCGTGAACTCCACGTCGTTGAGCCGAGGGGCCGCGTCGCCTTGGTCGTCCGTCACGAGATCCATCAGCAGCACGCCGTCGCAGAAGTTGTGTGGCTTGGGAACACGCACGCCGGCGGCTGCCAGCCGGTAGAGCGCATCGACTTCGGCGCTCTGCCACGCAGCCTCCTGTGCTTCCCGTCCGAAGCGGGTGCCCTTGGCCATCGCGCGGGCCTGGCGAGTGTTCTTGACCTTGCGGTTCTCGGTGTAGTCCACGGCTTGGCGGAAGCTGCGGTGCGTGGCTTCCTTGTAGACCTTGGCGCAGCGCGTTTCACCACCGCAGCGCACCACGTAGACCATCGCTTCCTTGCCGCTCATCAGTTGGCGCACCACGGTATCGATCAGGCCTTCTTCGATGAGGGACAGCAGTCTTTTGGGTGGTTTCATGAGGGGGATTCTGCACTGGGCAGCGGCACGCACTGTCAGTGCGCGCAGACGACGTAGCGCTTTCAACGGGCGAAGCCATCTAGACCCGATGATCTTGCGATCCGGGAGCCACGGCCTTTCCTTTTGGCGCATCAAGCTGCCTTGCGAAATGTCAGGTTGACGCGCACGCCGCCGATCAAGTGATGCGGCGTCGCCTCCTTGAGTGCGAGCACGCCGTGATAGTTGAGCCGCGATGGGCCGCCCCACACGGCCACGTCTGCATGCTGCAGGGGCACGCGTATCGTCTTGTCGGTGCGCTTGGTGCCACCGAAGAGGAAGACCGCAGGCAGGCCCAATGAAACGGAGACGATGGGCGCGCGCTTGTCCCGTTCATTGCGGTCCTGATGCAGCGACAGCCGCGCGCCAGGCGTGTAGCGGTTGACGAGGCAGGCGTCGGGTGTGAAGCCGGGGAAGCCCGCCTTCTCTGCCGCTCGTGTGGCGAGGCTGGCGAATGACGCCGGCATGGCGGGCCAGGCTTTTCCGCTGTCGGGGTCGACCCTGTCGTACCGATAGCCTGTTTCGTCACTCAGCCAACCCAGTAAACCGCAATTCGTCATCGCCACGGACATCGTGAAACCGCCCGGGGTGATCATGTGCCGCATCGGAGCCTCGGCCGTTACGCGCTGAAGATCGGCCCACAGCGCGTCTTGATAGGGCAGCGCGAAGCCGCGCAGCACCATTGCACCGGGTGCCAGCGTCTCGTCGGGCAGCGAGCTCGCGTCATCGGCTGCGAAGAGGTCCATGGTCATGGTGTTGTCTCACGCAGCGTCGTGAATGGATCTGCAACGGAAAGACGTGCTCTCGCCGTAGTAGACAGTTGATGTTCACGCAAGCCCCCGCATCTCCCTCAACGCAACTGCCAACATCGCCGCATCCGGCGCCGACACCGCCCGCAACTCTCCAAGCAACTGCCCCGCGCGTTCTATCGTGCGTCCGTTGCTGGCCTGCCAAGCCTCTACAACTGCTCCCGGCGACTCGATCTGGCCACCGCCCGACAATACGGCCACAGTGATGGACCGCTGCAATCCCCACAGGTCGTCAAGCATCGCCCCTTTGGCGAGCATCTGCCAATGCTGATCCCCAGGAAGCGCTGCGATTTTGTCGCGCAGCCAAGGCATTCCCAGCTTGTTGACGAGATCGAAGTAGATGGCAGCGACCAGCTCCACCGGCCATCGCGCGCCACCTGCAATCTCCGCAATGTCGAGCGTCGCGTAAAGCGTGCCAAAAGTGACCACCCTTTGCGCCAACTCCTGCGGCACTCCGCCCACCACATAGTGCGCCGCCGATGCATCGACACGCGCGCGCTCATCCGCATCGAGGAATTGCGGCAAGCGTGCCGCAAGCTTGGTGACGTTTGATTGGAAGTGCTCGATCGTCTCGCCCATGTCGTCGATCAGTCGACGCGAACGCAGGAACCACTTCGTGCCGCGTTCGAGCTGCCGGCTGGTGTCGATCAGCATCTGCGACTGCATCTCATCGGCGACCTTGTTGTCCAGCGATTCGATTGCCTGCCACAGGCTCACCATGCCGAAGATCTCGCGGCTCAGCAGGTATGCCCGCACCACCTCAAAGGCGCGCGCGCCGGTGGTCTCGACGAGGCGATGCACGAAGGTGCTGCCGACCCGGTTGATCATGCTGTTGGTGACGTGCGTGGCAATGATGTCGCGCTTGAGCGGATGGCGCTGCATGTAGGTGCGGAACCGGTCCTGCAGAAGCTGCGGGAAATAGCGCTCCAGCGCGGTCGACACCCATGGATCATCTGGCAAGGTCGAGCCCAGCAACTCGTCGTAGAGCCAGATCTTGCTGTAGGCGAGCAGCACTGCGCGCTCGGGGTTGGTCAGCCCCTGTCCCTTGCCGCGCCGCTCGGCGATCTCTTCGTCGGTCGGCAGGAACTCGATCGCACGGTCGAGGCGCCCGCTCTTTTCAAGGAACTGCATGAAGCGCGCTTGAGCGTCCAGCAACTGCGGCGCGATTCGGCCGGTGACGGACAGGACTTGAGTCTGAAAGACGTTGTCGCGCAGCACCAGCGCGGCCACCTCGTCGGTCATCTCAGGCAGCACGGTGTTGCGCTGCTTGTCGGTCAACTCGCCGTCACTCACGGCCAGGCCGAGCAGAATCTTGATGTTGACCTCGTGGTCAGACGTGTCGACCCCGGCGGAGTTGTCGATGGCATCGGTGTTGATGTGCCCGCCCGCCAACGCATACTCGATGCGGCCAAGCTGGGTGCACCCCAGGTTTCCGCCTTCAGCGAACACCTTGCAGCGCAGCTCTTTGCCGTTGACTCGAAGGATGTCGTTGGCGCGGTCGCCGACCTGGGCGTGGCTCTCGCTCGTGGCCTTCACGTAGGTGCCGATGCCGCCGTTGTAGATCAGATCGACCGGCGCCTTGAGGATGGCGTTGACCAGATCGGTCGGCGTCAATGCATCGGCGATGATGCCCAGCACGCGCTTCACTTCGGGCGTGATCGGAATCGATTTCGCGCTGCGAGCGTGCACCCCGCCGCCGGCCGAAATCACCTGCGGGTCATGGTCAGCCCATGACGATCGCGGCAGCTTGAACAAGCGTTCTCGTTCGATGAACGAGCGCTCGGCATCGGGCTGCGGGTCAAGGAAGATGTGCCGGTGGTCGAAGGCAGCCACCAGTTGAATGTGCCTCGACAGCAGCATGCCGTTGCCGAACACGTCGCCCGACATGTCGCCGATGCCGGCCACCGTGAAGTTGGAGGTCTGCGTGTCGATGCCCATCTCGCGGAAGTGACGCTTGACGGACTCCCACGCCCCACGCGCAGTGATGCCCATGACCTTGTGGTCATAGCCCATCGAGCCACCAGATGCGAATGCGTCGCCGAGCCAGAAGCCGTACTCCTTGCTGATGCTGTTGGCGTAGTCCGAAAAGGTCGCCGTGCCTTTGTCGGCGGCAACGACGAGATAGGGGTCATCGGCGTCGTGGCGCCGGACATCCGGCGGCGGCACGATCTTGTCGCCGACGCGGTTGTCGGTGATGTCCAGCAGGCCGCGCAGATAGTTCTGGTAGCAGGCCACGCCTTCTTTCATGAAGGCTTCACGATCGCTCGCTGGCGGCGCCTTCTTCAGCACGAAGCCGCCCTTGGACCCGACCGGCACGATGACGGTGTTCTTCACCATTTGCGCCTTCACCAGCCCCAGCACCTCGGTACGAAAGTCCTCCGCCCGGTCTGACCAGCGCAGCCCGCCCCGTGCCACCTTTCCGCCTCGCAGGTGCACGCCTTCGAATCGCGTCGAGTAAACGAAGATCTCGAACATCGGCTTCGGCGCAGGCAGGCCTGGGACTTTGGACGAATCGAACTTGAACGAGACGAAGCTGCGCCGTTTTCCGGCTGCATCGTGGCGCCAGAAGTTGGTGCGCGTGGTGGCCTGCATCAGCGCCAGGTACTGACGCAATACACGGTCCTCCGACAAGTTGTCGACCTGCTCCAGCGCATGCTCGATCGCAGTCACCTGTTGTGCGGCCCGGGCATCGGCATCGACGCCGTCCGGCGCAAAGCGCAGCTTGAAGAATTCGACGAGCTGTCGTGCGATGCCGGCGTGCGTCGCGAGCGTCGACTCGATGAACGATTGCGACAGCGCAAAGCCGATCTGCCGCATGTACTTCGCATAGGCGCGCAGCACCACGATCTCATCGGCCGGCAGGTGCGCTGCGACCACGAGGCGATTGAAGTCGTCACTCTCGACGTCGCCCTGCACCACGGCGGCGAATGCGTTCTCGAAGACGCGATTCAACGTGTCGACACTGACATCGACCTCGGCATTGCAGACATTCGACTTCATTCCGAAGTCGTGGATCCAGATCGGCGCGGAGTCTTGCGGCGCGATGCGGTGCGGGTGTTCATCGAGCACGTTCATCCCCAGATGCTCGAGCATGGGCAGGCTGGACGACAGGGTCAGCGGTTCGCCCCAACGCACCAGCTTGAACCGAAAAGTGCCTGGCGGTGCTTCGAGCGGGCGATACAGGTTCATGCCCAAGGGCTCGGCATCGCTCAGCCGCGCCATCAGTTCGATGTCGGGCACCGCTGCACGGGCCGCGAATTCTTCGCGGTAGCCCGCCGGAAAGGCTGCGCCGAACTGGCGCATCAACTGGACGCCGCGCGCCTCGCCCGATGCCTCGATCAAGGCTGCTTTCAGGTCATCTTCCCAGCGCCGAGCGGAAGCGACCAGGCGCGCCTCGACCTCGCGCACATCGAAGGCCGGGATCTGCCCGGGACGGGTGAGTACTGTGATCTGGATGCGTGCCAGCACCGAGTCCGACAGGTGCACGTTGAATTCCGAATTGATGCCGTTGAAGGCCTGCATCAGAATCGCCTGCCATTTCTGACGCAATTCCGTGGTGTAGTTTTCCCGCGGCGCGTAGATCAGGCACGACAGGAAGCGTTCGAATGGATCGCGACGGACGAAGAGGCGAAAACGCTGGCGCTCGCCGAGATGCAGGATGCCCACTGCCGTTTGCAGCAAGTCATCTTCGCTGGTCTGGAACAGCTCGTCACGCGGATAGGTTTCGAGGATGTGGATCAGCGCCTTGCCGGCATGGCTGCCACTCGAGAGGCCAGCGCGCGAGACCACATCGGCGACCTTGCGCCGAAGCAAAGGGATGTCGGTTGGGTTGGCGCTGTAGGCAGTTGAGGTGAACAAGCCGAGGAAGCAGTCTTCGCCGCAAACTGCGCCGTCGGCGCCGAAGCGCTTGACGGCGATGTAGTCGAGGTAGCTTGGCCGATGCACCGTTGAGCGCGTTGTCGTCTTCGTTACCGCCAGCAACTCGGGCCGCAGCGCATACGCCCGCACCTCGGGCGGCAGCGCGGCGAAAGCGGTTACCGCCTCGGGCGGCACTGCGCGCAGGATTCCCAGGCTCGAATCGGGAACTACGCTCAGGGCGTCCTGGCCGTTGACGGTGGTCAGTTCGTGGCGCAGGCAGCCGAGGAAAGTGAAGTGGTTGTCTGCCAGCCAGCGCAGAAACTCCTGACCTTCGGCGAGCTCGTCGGCAGGAAGCGGCGGGGCATTCGTCTGCTGTCCGCCGAGGACGTCGAGCAAGCGCTCCCGCATGGCTTTCCAGTCCATGACGGCCAGCCGCACGTCGACGAGCACGCGGTTCACGTCTGCGGCCAGGGCTTCAAGTCGCCCCGGCTCTGGAATGCGGTCCACCTCGACATGGATCAGCGATTCATGCGCACCGTCGGCGGCGTCTGCTGCCAACCCTTGCAGCGCGCCGTCGGCATCGCGATTCACGGCGAGCAGCGGATGAATGATCAGGTGCAAGGTGAGCCCGTTGCGGTTGACCTCCATCGTCACCGAGTCGACGAGGAAGGGCATGTCGTCGTTGACGATCTCGATGATGGTGTGGGTCGACTGCCAGCCGTGCTCGGCAATGGTCGGATTGAACACCCGCACCCGGGCGCGGCCCGGCTCGCGCTTGCGGGCGAAGCTCCAGTGCGACAGCACCGCGCCATACAGGTCGGCCACCTGTCGCTCGGCCAGTTCATCCGGGTCGACCTGGCCGAAATACTTCTGCACAAACTCCACCAGCATTTCTTGCTGGTCAGGGGAAACCTTGGTGCGCACGAGCTTGATCACCTCGTCCATGCGCTGCGCCCTCAGCAACCCGGCTTGTCTCGTCTCCGTCAGCATGGTTTTTCTCCTGTCCGGCCGTCTAATCTACATCTGCAGCGACCTGCTGACGGAACAAAGTTGCGGGAGCAAGCTCATTGCATGCTGAGAGTTTTACTGTGCGAGAGGCCAAGGGCGGGATGGCGTCGTCACCTCCGACGCATGAACCTCCCGAAAAAATCATCGTCATCGCAAACCGGATCGGGTCCATAAGCGGTGTCGACGACTTGGCCCTCGGGGCTCATGCCGACCATGAACCACTGGCAGAACAGCGATTCGTAACGGTATGACCATACGATCTGATGCTGGCGCGGGATCGCCCAGGTGGT
Organism: Rhizobacter sp.; assembly: GCA_021153565.1. Lineage (GTDB taxonomy): Bacteria > Pseudomonadota > Gammaproteobacteria > Burkholderiales > Burkholderiaceae_C > Albitalea. Next base: position 785 of record JAJKJU010000239.1, on the reverse strand, counting down.
AGACGGTTTTCCAATTTGTGACAGCACCTCGGCACTGGTCATGCCGGCCTTGATTGCATTGAACCGCGCCTCCGTCAGCACCTGCTCCGCACTGAGGAGTTGGCCGGAAGCGTCGAAGTCGAACATGTAGGTCTGCTTGCCAAAGCGACCACCCGCGTACTCCAGACGGCGGCCACCTGACGCCGTTGCGTACTCTCCGGTCGGAGCGCCCATGCCTTGAAGTACCGACGCGATCGAGCTTCCCCTGGGGAAGTCCTTGGGTCCGTGAAAGGCGCATGCGCCGAGCAGAGCTGCAAGTGCAAAGGAGAGAAGGCGGGTGGGCGGGGACATAGTGTTGCGCTTCTTGATTGATGTTGATTCCAGAGATCATCGAGCCGGCAAGCAGCATTCCCAGGGAAGGGGCCGAAGGCGTGGCCTTTCGTCCAATCGACATGCCATGACACATTAATCGGGTATTCAAGCCTTGTTCGGATTTCAACTCATCGCCATCTTCAACGAACGCTTTGACCGCGATCTGAACGACGCGCAAAAATTCGAGCATCTTGGGCTTTGGTTGTAGGTCCCGAGTCTCGCCAGACGCTTTGGTCAAAGGTAGTCTCAGACCCACCCCTTTCAAGGTCTTCGCTCCCTCTCCCTCTGGGCTGACCTTTACGCACAATGGACACGCGGAAAGTTGCGCGTCTCTACTGGCTTTGACGACATTCTTTTGCAGTGATGTGAGTTTTCGACCGAAATCGATGTGAATTTCAGATGCATCAGGGGAGATGGGGGTGATTTTTGAGAGA
>JAJKJU010000238.1 GCA_021153565.1 Rhizobacter sp. | reverse complement strand
GCGCTCGATGTCATCGAGCGAATGGACATCGTCGTCACTCTCGCGCCAGTGGATCAGGTGAACTCGGCTGGCGGCGCGAAGAAGCGGCATCGCGCACGCAACGGCGCGCGCTGACTCGCGTGTCGATTTCCATGCAATGACGATGCGCCGTCCGGTGCCCGCAGTCTTGCGCGAGTGCGGCACGATGATGGCCGGCTTGCCGCTGTCGATCATGACGGCTTCGGTGAAGTTCGCCGGCACGTCATGCGAAGCGACATCGCCCGTCATGTGCTGCCCCAGAACGAGCAAGTCGCAGCAAAAGGCGTGGCGCACGAAGCCTCCGATCTCTTCTGAATCGCCTTCCAGCTCGGTCCAAGTGGCTGAACACCCGGGCGCCTGCAACGCCTCGTGGAAGATCGCTCGTGCGCGGTTCCGCCGTTTTTCTACGCTGGGCAGTGCATCCATGAAAGGCACCGGCAAGAGGTTTCTCGTGACGGCGTACAAGGCCGTGACAACCGCACTGTGCTGTGCCGCGAACTCGCGGGCCACCGCCACGCGCACTGCGCTGGCGGACGTGCCGTCGACATGAACGAGGATGGATCGGATGGCATTCATGCTACTGAATGCGAACCGAGCGCGCGCCGGAGTTTTCGCGCTTGGGCAGCGTGAGCTTGAGCACGCCATCTTGCAGCTTGGCAACGACCGCTTTATCGTCGATCTCGTGCGCGAGCGAGAAGCCGCGGGCAACGCTGCCGAAATAGGTCTCTCTCACCAGCACGCGGCCGCCGGACTTTTCTTCCTTCTCTTTCCTTACCTCGGCTGAGATGGACACGAAGTTGCCGTCGACGGTGACGCGAATGTCTTCCTTCTTCGCACCCGGAACCTCGGCACGGACCTCGTAGTCCTTGTCGTTTTCGGTGACGTCGATCCGGATGTCCTGCGGCGTTCCTTCCGCCAAGGCCGTTGGCCGCGAGAAGCGGCGGAAGAGTTCGGGGAACAGGTCATCGAGGCGTTCAAGGCGGGTCAGTGCACTCATGATGAATCTCCTTGGGTGACGTGAGTCGTTGGCTGGGAGGTAGTTGGCCGGGGGACATCATGCAGGGCCAACGCATCAAGTCTATGAAGCGGATTTCCGTTCGTATTGAGATTCGTCAAGCCCGCACTGCCTTCCCCCGATGACGGCCATCGCCCGCGCCTTCGCATCGCGCTACACGGTCTCGCATGGCGGACCCAGCCGGCCCCGCGAATGCGCATACTGGCGCAGCGCCCGAAAGCGCGACTCCGGTCGCTCGAAACCCAACGGAACTTCATGAAGACTCGAGGAACAGGCCTCCCCCCGCTGTCTCCTGTGCGCGGCTCCTCGTCGCAGGCGCCCAGCGCCGCTCGCGCCGCCCCAGGGCCTGCGCCGACTGACGGCGCGGGCCTGGCATCAATGCTGCCCACTCACCCCCGTGCGCCGCGCGACCGGGCGGGCGCCACGTCGGCACGCCCGAGAAACGCGGTGCTGCCCGCTGGCGTGGTCGCCGCCTCCGCGCCGCAGCCGGCCGCCCAGCTTCCGGCCGCCGGGGCGCCCGCTGACGCCAGTGCGGCCGCTTCCCAAGCACACGCTCGGCACAGGATGGACAAGTTGTGGATCAAGAGTGCATCGCGCCAGGCGGAGTTGGAGCCCCTGCGCCAGGCGTACATCCGCGCAGGCAAGGACGCTATCCCGGGGCCGCAGTTCCTGCGCCTGGTCCACTTCCTCACGACCCAGGCGGATGCACCGCCACTGGCCACGGGCAAGGCGGACATCCACCGCCACGTGGTCGAGATCCCGGGCACTGGGAGCCCGGTGCACGTGTTGCGGCGCGACCATGCCGATGGCTCCCTGGCCGACCTGCGCATCGCCAAGAGCGGCGCCGCGGCCGACGTGGGCCAGGCCGCCGCCGCCATGCAGCGCCAGGCGAACAAGACCGTTGCAACCCGTGCAGGACTGCTTGCCAAAGGCGGGAGGGCGCCGGCTCGTCCGCTCCCGCACGTGACGCCGCCCCGCAGCAAACGCCGTATCAGCGTCTGTGGAAGGCGCGCAGGCAGCAGCTGAGCGCGCTTCACAAGCAGTACGTGCAGACGTTGCGCGACAAGCGCAAGTTCTCCGGTGCGGACTTCCTCGAGCTTCTGCAGGAGCTCGCCGGGCAGCCGGGGGCATCGGAGCCAACCGACGAGGCCGGCATTGACCGGTGCCTCGTGCACCTGTCCCCGCTGGATCGAGACATACGGTTCCTGATGCGTCGCGACGACGGCGGCGAGCTGACTGATCTGCGTCTGCTGCCTTCGATCGAAGAAGAAGACCATGTGCTCGACCAGATGAGGACGGCGCAGAAACGTCGGGTCACCAATGCATCGGCCGAGCGAGTCCAGTACACGCGGGAAAATCCCCGGAGCACACGCCTGCGACACCTGTGGGAGAAGCATCTCCGACGCCGCCTCGAGGCGCCATTCCAGGCCTACGTGCAGCGCCAGCATGCACAGCACGAAAGCCGTGCGGGAGTGATCGCGTTTGTGCGCCACCTCGACGGGCTGTGCCAGAAGGAAGGCGGCACCGTCGTGGACGCAGAACACGGCATCGCGCGGCACGTTCTCGCCCTCGAAGGCAACGACATGCCTGTCACCCTGTTGCGACGGGTCGACGCAGAAGGAGCGCCCACGCTGCGCCACGTGGGGCCGGGCCTCATGGACGAAGCGAAGACGATCACGAACATGATCGCCCACATACAGGCCGGCATGACTCGCGCCGAGCGGGCCGCACGAGCCGAGCCCCGCCCGACCGGCATGCGGCCTGCCGGCGAGCCGGCCCCGCCGGCAGGCGTGCCTGCGCCCCGCGTGACAAGGGCCGTCCAGCTCAGGTGCGCGCTGGAGGTGATGGTCGCCAACAAGGACAACGGTGAACGCCTGTTGAAAGGTGCAGAGCAGGCCGCCGACGTTCCCGGGCCAGAGCTTCGCTCCTGGTTCACGCACGAGGGCAGGCTGAGTCGATCGATCGACGCCATGACGGTCCTGGTGGCCTTCTTCGACGAGCGAAGCGCCATCCACCAGCACCTCTGCGCATTGGGCCACGAAGACCAAGCCGACCTCCTGCCACAGCCGCTTTCCGCCGACCTGGTGGCGGCCGTTCTGCAGGCGCGGGTCAAGCACCCGGGCGCGACCAACGGCGCCAGCCTGGCGCGGCTCACGTGCGGAAACCGCCGCGTGATCGACCGCACCATCGATGCACGCACCGGCGCATTGATCATTGGCGACCACCGCCTGCAGCACCTGCCCGGGTATGACACCCACTGGCAGGCCATACGCGACGCATTGCGGGTCCTGGGCCACGGGGACCGAGCGAACGGCCTGCCGCCGCCGCCCACTGCCGGCGAGCAGTTCGTGCGCGCGCTCAAGGAAGACATTTACCCCATGGCGGCCGCCGTGAATGCCATGCAAGCCGAGCCCGGCTTGTCGGTGCGCGAGGCCGCGGGACGAATGTCGGACTCGACTGAGATGGCCGAGCGCCTAGAGTCGCTGGTCGAGCCCGGCGGGCGGCTGCGCAGCCGCGCCGGCATCCAGGCGCGGCTGCCGCACATGGACCCTCATTGCCTCCGGGAACTCGACGCCCTGCTGGCACAGTTGAACCCCGCGCCTTCACGCATGCGCCGGGTGCTGGTGCCGGGCTTCGGAAACTTCGGTGCAAAGCTCTTCATCGTGGATCCTTCGGGCGACAGCGCGGGTGTGCAGAGCACGACCAACAAGGGCCTGCGCGCGATCTACGCCGACAGCCCCGAGCTGGTGGTGCCGCCGCGCTCGTTCAGGCATGACCGCGCACAGCAGGCCTTGCGCTGGCTCTCGACGGTGCTCAAGAAGGAGTTCGGGGCCATCGAGGTGCAGTGCTACTTCGACGCCAAGCGCAACGACGTCTGGGTGTCCTCGAACAAGGAAGGCGTGAATCGCAAGATCGAGGCCTTTCTCGAATCCGGCGGGCTGAAGCGCCGGCTCGAGCAGGGGGGCGCGGACGCCGTTGGCAGCCGCGAAGGCCGACACCTGTCGAAGCTCGACCGCAAGCTGGCCGAGCCCGAAGCGGGCGCAGCGATGGCGCCCGTGCTGCAGGCCATGGCGAAGGCGCGCTTTCGCGTGCCCACCGACACCGTGCACCAGCACGGCAAGGCGATCGACCTGCATGCCGAGCGGCGCATCAAAAACGCCTTCGAGGAAGCCACCGGCGAAGCGCTGACGCTGCGATCGCTGGCCGGCACGATGCGCCCGTGCACCGTGTGCGCCGAAGCCCTGGGCCTGTCAAGCTGGGCCCACCGCGGCCCGGCCTGGCTGTCGCGCGCGGCCCAGGCCTTCTACGACGCCAACGACATCGTGGAGCGCAACGTCGGCGAGGCGATCGGCACCTATGCGTCGCTCACCAGAGCCGGCAAGCTCAGCGTGAACTACAACACCGACAGCGACTCGTCGGACGACGGCGCCGCACGCGCGCCGCGGCCCGCCGGCTCACCGGTTTCGTCTTTGGCGCCCTCCACGTCGCGGACGGTGCTGGGCAAGCGCAAGGCACGCGAGCCGCGCATCCGGGAGCCCGGCGAACCCAGCCAACCCAGCCAACCCAGTGAACCCGTGAACCCGTGAACCCGTCGAACCCGTCGAACCCGTCGAACCCGTCGAACCCGTCGAACCCGTCGAACCCGTCGAGGTGGCCGCCGAGCATCAGCGGGCACCCTGACGGAGCTGACCCGCCATCTCGATGCCTGGATCTGGCCTTCTTCCCTTGCCGCCACGACCGGGCGGCCAGCTTCGCCGCCGGAGCCGGCAAGCCCGACGGGCGCAGCCGGGGCGCAGGATGACTCTCCCGGCACACCGCGGCCGCGGTCGCAGGCGTCATAGGAAGGGGCGATGGGAACGGCGTTCCGATGATGACGGCCATCGCCCGCGCCTTCGCATCGCGCTACACGGCCTCGCATGGCGGACCAGACCGTCCCAGTGGGTGCGCATATTGGCGCAGCGCCCGAAAGCGCGACTGAGAGGCTGAGAGGCTGAGAGGCTGAGAGCCACCCCTTTCAAGGTCTTGTATTGGCTCCTTTCCCCTCTGGGGAGAGTTTGGGTGAGGGGCTTGCGGTGATGGCAACCCATGGCTTTATTCACCGCCCACAGCCCTCACCCCAGCCCTCACCCAGAGGGAGAGGGAGCGAAGACCGCCTCTGCCCGAGTCTGAGAGCCGATCGCTCGCAACTGCAACGGAATTTCATGAAGACTCGCGGAACAGGCCTCCCCCCGCCGCCTCCTGTGCGTAGCTCCTCGTCGCAGGCGCCCAGCGACCCTCGCGCCGCCCCCGGGCCTGCGCCGGTTGACGGCGCGGGCCCGTCATCGATGCTGCCCGCTCGCCCCCGCGCG
>JAJKJU010000237.1 GCA_021153565.1 Rhizobacter sp. | reverse complement strand
TGCGAATGCGGAGCTGCCATGGAGATACTGGCCGACGAGCCGCTGCGCCACCAGGTGTTCGACGTGCCGCAGGTGAAGGCGCAGGTTCACGAATACAGGCGATCGAACGTGCCGAGGCCATGGGTAAAACACCCGACGCCAAGCTGAACCACTATGCCGAGACCGCATCCGCACTGCTGCGCAAGAACGTTCAGCCCGACCACGAGATGACCTATCTGGACATGGTCAACCTGCCCATGCTGGCCAGGACAGAGAACGCGCGGCACCCGGGACTCAACCTGCAGACATTCACGGACGTGGAGTCCTTCGTCGAAGCGGCGGCCAATCCGACCGCGGGGCACTTTCGTGCCATCGTTCCCATGCAGTTCCAGGGCCCGGGTCTTCTATCGGGCGTTCATCATGTGATGGCCGACGTGAGAACCGAGCCTGGCCAGCCGCCCTCGATCGTCTTCCTGGAAAGCGGCTTTCTGGGCGGAGGCAACTTCGACTGCGTCATGTTCGCGCTGAACTTCGCGCTCAAGTCCCACGAGCATCAGGCGGTGCTGGACGACATGCACAACAACCTGCGCGAGACCGGACGGTTGACCCAGGATGTCGACTTCGAACGGGTCATACGCGGCGGCCGTGGGTTGGACCGGAGGTGGCGAAGGAGTATCTGCGAGGCATCAATTTCGCAGTGGGTGCCGACGTGTTGCCGCCGGCGTTCTACAAACACACGCATTCCAAGACGGAAGCGGGTAGGGTCGATAAAGTGGTCGCTGAGCAAGCCGGTGCCGCGGACACGCCGGACGAGGCGGGCAAGCCACCCGGTCCGCTGGCGCAACGCGTCGAGGACTTCCGCGTGAAGCGACAGTCCCCCGAGACAGTGCAAAGCTACAGCGCCTCGATCGAGGGTTTCCGCATGCAGGAGATCGCGCGCGCCAAGGCTCACGTGCTCAACGCTTTGGACCACAAACTGGCCCAGGCCATCGAGCCACTCCCGTCCATGGGGCCCGAACTGGCGGTCACCGACGGCGGTGAGAGCACGGATGATCAGGAGGTCGTTGAGTCGGGGCCGCCGCAGCGCACCTTGCAGGACGTGCTCGGTCAATCGCCGCCGGCAAACGCGAGCGCGCTTCACGACAGCGCGACAGCGGCCACCGAAGGCCCGCTTCGGCGTACCACTCTGAAGGACTTGTACGACCAGCCTGCGCCGTTGAGCCCGCAGCGATCCCAGCCCGGCGCCACTGGCACCGGCACCGAGAAATGTTGGTACGACGTTCCGGCCTGGGAGGATCCCGCCAAGCTCCACCAGGAGGCGACGGAAAGCTTGATCCAGTGGCGCCGCTTACTGAGAGGCTGAGAGTATTTCGATCATGCCCGCACTACGGCTCAAAGCTGCCGCGTATTGCGCAGGCTATCAGCGTGTTGGGTCGACGGTTGGCGATCGGTCTGGAAGCGGCCTGATCCGGTGGTGACCCCAGAGTTGTCTGCGACAAAAGTCGCGAGAACTCTGACGCGTAGCCGATACCAAGTACCTGAACGTGCTGATCCTGCTGACCATGCCGGTCACCGTCTTCGCCGGCTACCAGCGAGCGCGGCAAGGCTTCACGCCTGCCATCGCCTATACGGTGGCATGGATGGTTCTTACCGCATGTCTGGCCGAGCAGCTGCGCATTCAGTCGATAGGCCGAGGCTCCGGTTGCCGTGTTGGCAGTACGTCCGAAGCGGGAGGGCCATGGATCGGACAGCGCTGGTAATCGATCGCTGATGCAATCGCCCGCGGCCCCTGAGGGAGCCCCTGAGGGGCAGACACTTCGGGCAGGACACGCCCGGCTCAAGAGACTGAAAGCCTCGAGTCGGCGAGCACCGCATTGGCGCGCGACATCGAGCGGCGCGGCGGAGAGTGAACCAAACCGTGGGAGGTTCTCCTCTACGAATGTCCGGGTGTCCGGTTCTATTGCGTTAAGTACTGTACCTGGCCTGTATCGCAGGGAACCATCATCCGGGGATCGTCATGGAACCCGGGAGTCCCATTTAATTTTGACGTTGTGAGGACCTAGCGCATGAAATCCTTCAAATCCGCGACTGCAGTTGTGCTCCTGTTGGCTGCCGCCGGCTTCGTCGCCCCTGCGTATGCAGTTGGAGTCCAAGAAATATTCGGCCCCAAATATTCGGCATCCGGCGATGTGGGAGTCAAGCGTATCCATGTAGTCAAGGTGGAAAATAAGACCCGCTATTGGTGTGCCACGATACACGACGACGATCGGGCTCCTTGGCCCCACAACATACCGGGTGGGCAGTGGACCGGGGTGCGGGTTGATTCGCTCAAGAGGTACCGAGTGGATGTTTATCCGGGTGTTAACTGCACGGGGAAACAGAGAAAAACGTTTTACCCCACCGGGGCGGCCACGCATTGGATCATTCACGACTAGTAGAAGGGTTGTGACGGCAGGGTTGTCAATCCGGGTGGGTCTCTGATGGGGCAACTAAGAACATGGCCCGAAACAACTTACCGTTTTGGGGGTGCTGGGCGGGCGTGCTGCGGCGTTGCTCCTCACTTGTGTGGCTCGCCACACGGCGCTCGGAGCGCCTTGCATCGCATCCCGCCCAGCGCCCCCTAAACGGGAACCTATTCCGGGCCAAATCCTCACGGCGCTCAGCCGCACGCAGCCGCACGCAGCCGCACGCAGCCGCACGCAGCCGCACGCAGCCGCACGCAGCCGCTGTGCATCGACGAGCTCGGCGACCTCAACTTGAAGAGCGAACAGGTCAACGCCTTCTTCCGCCTGATGGATCAGCGCTACGGACGCGTCAGCACGATCATCACCACGAAGCTTGACTACCCCGCGTGGTATGCGCTGTTCGACAACAAGCCGCTGGTAGATGCGCTGCTCGATCGTCTGCAGCACCACTGCATCACCATCCGCATCGACGGACCGTCCCTGCGCGCAAGCACCGCCGGCGATGCGTCAGCGGCACCCGTCCCCTCACCGCGACCCAAACGCGGTCGAACGCCCGCGCCCGAGGCTCAAAGGCTGAGAGTTTTTTCGATCATGCCCGCTCATCACGCCAAAAGCCCTCTGCTCGTCGTTGCAAATGCTCGCCATAGCCAAGCTATGGCTGCGCTTTGCGCGTAGATCAGGCGCCTTTTGACGTGCTGCTCGGACCGTTCGAAATACTCTCAGCCTCTCAGTGAGCCCCCTTCCAGGGGCCCCATCGCGGCGTAGCGCCACGCGGCGACGAGCGTCCTTCCGCCCGGCTTGCCGACCCGCCGTACGAGCATCGTTCACACGATCAACTGCGCACTCTGTGGGTCAGGTTCAGGTGAGCTCAGTAATGGTCAAGCGCCGAGATTGTGCTTGTGCTTCTTGTGCCGCTCGTCGTGCTTCTCGTCGTGCTTCTCGTGCTTCCGCCCGCACTGTGCTGCGAACCGCACCCGCGGCCTGCCAATCCTGGCCGATCGTCTTGTAGGTCAATGCGATGAACAGAGGAACTCCCACGTTCCCGAACAAGTCTCGTAAACCTTTGTGAGGTATCAGGTTAAAGAGGGACGCCAAAGCAGTAGCGGCCTTCAAACCCGCCGCCCGGGTTGCTGAATGATCACGCCACCGTGCATAGTCGCGTTCTTCATAGAGTGGGTTTGCGCCTGTCAATCGCGGATTCCACTCCTGATAGGTACCCGCTGCCACCGCTTCGGCGCGCGTCAACTGGTACCAGTCAAATACTTCCGCCCACCAGTTGTTGATTGCTCGAACTAAGGCAACTTTGGACGCGGCACTGACCAGCAATGAAAAGTCATTGAGTGGATTGGAAAGAGCATTTGTCATCGCCTGGCTCTCGGCGGGAACGCCCATGATGTAACCCCCCGCGGGGGCAATGCCAGGTGCCAATTGTTCCATCAGCGTATTGCCAAGATAGTTGGACGCGACCTGTGTGATGCCAAAGCGGCCAGAGGTAATGCTCAATTGCGAGTCCGTGTTGCCGCGGGAGTCAGGATCGTCGTGGAACCCCACCATGCTGAAGCTCGCCTGCAGCGAGTCTCGAAGGATCGCATAGGCCGAGTTCTTGACGCTCTGAGCGAACGCGTTTGCCGCCTGGATGCCATTGCCGGTGCGGAAGCCAGCGATAGTAAAGCCCAGACTGACGGCTTCCCCGAACATATGCATGGCGAACACGGCTTTGGCATGGAATTGCTGCCGCTCGCGCATGGCTTGCTGCAGCTCGGCGGGGGTCTCTGCCCACTCTTGCGGTGTCGCTGCATGGAAGCCGCGCGCGGCTTCGTCGGGGTTGCGTGCCAACTGGCGAAGGCGCATTCTTTCGTGGGCATAGTTCAGAATGGATGTGCTGGTGTGCAACCCTAATGCGAGTCCTGGCTGGTTCCGCAAGGACATGGTGATTGCGATCGCAAGGGCCTCTCGCGCATAGGTCGCCATGCCCGTGCCGACCAACTGGTGCAAGGCATGGCCTGCGAGGGCGCCAGACCCACGGAGCACGTTAGTCAGTGTCGTTCGCTCTAGTGAGATCCTATTCAGGAATGTCAAATAGTGCGGCTGGCGCTCCTCCGGCTGCGGTCCACTCCCCGTCGGCTCAGTCCCCGCGGGCCTTCTCCGCCTTCGCCCTAGCCCAAACAAAACTGGGGGTAGCTCCCACATCTGCTGCGGTCCACTCCCCGGCGACTCAGTCACCGCGGGGTCGACGTCTGCGGTGGAAGAAGCAATTGGCAGACTCTCCTCTGGCGTCACTTGCTCGGCCGTTGGCTGCTCGGAGGGCCCCTGCGGGGCTTCAGGAGAAGTGCCCGACGTGCTCGCTTCCACGCCGTCCGAGCCTGCGGTCCCTTGGCGCGACTCAGGAATGTCGATGACATGCGGCAACAACTCGGGATGCAACACCTCGGGACGAACAGGATCACCCGAAGGAGTGACGTTCCGAATCAGGATGTCGTCAGGAATGTCGATGCCATTCGACCCGTCGAGACGACCAAGTTCATCCGAAGGAGGGACGATCGGCGGCGGGTTGATGCGATCGCGTGCCCCTGAAGGCATGGTCGACGTCGATGCCTGATCCTGGTTCGATTCGCTTGCCGGGGGCGTTAGGACGCTGGTCGGTTCTTGGGGCCGGAGAAGACGACGGGTTACGTAGGCTTCAATGGGCGGGAGCGGGCGCGCCGCTCGCACGAGGTCGCGCCGACCGGCCGCCCAGATCGCGTCGATCCCGCGTAGGGGCGTGCCTTCAGGCCGAGGAGCCGAGACTGACGGTGGAGTCTCAGACTCTACCGAAGACGCGGTTTGCGTCGATGTCTGGATCCGCTGGCCTCTTGCCGCGGGCGCTTCTACGTCGATCTGGTCTACCCACGTGACTCTACGCAGATCTGCCGAGGCGGATTCGCGAGCCGCTGGCTGCGAAGGTGCGGGTTGGGGTGGCTCTTCATCCCGGAATGGCACATCAGGGGACTCACTCCCCGGCGCGTGTTCCATGGCAGCGCCGGCACGTTCGTCCGGATAGGGGTAATCGACGGTAACGATCGCAAGCTCGTCGTTGCTTTGCGTCGAGGCGGGTTCGCGAGCCGCTGCCTGCGAAGGTGCGGGGTGGGGTAGCTCTGCATCCCGGAGTGGCACATCAGATGACTCACTCCCCGACGCGCCTTCCGTGGCAGCGCTGGCAGGTTCGTCCGGATCGGTCCGAGCGGCGGGGGCGGTCACCAGCGCTTCAGTGCTTTGCGTCGCGTCGGATTCGCGATCCGCTGCCTGCGGAGGTGCGGGGTGGGGTGGCTCTTCATCCCGGATTGGCACATCAGAGGACTCACTCCCCGACGCGTCTTCCGTGGCAGCGCTGGCAGGTTCGTCCGGAACGGTCAGAACGGGGGCGGTCGCAAGCGCTTCGCTGCTTTGCGGCGCGAGCGGTTCTGCCTGTGGTCCTAGTTCACGCCCCAGCGACTCCGTCCGCTGGGGGGCGATGGCCGACGCCTCGGGATGCTGCCCTGCAGCCGTGCCGTCCACCCCCTCTGGCGTCAGTTGCTCGGGCGTTGTCTGCTCGGAGGTCACCTGCGGAGCTGCACCCGATGTGCTCGCTCCCGCGTCGCCGGAGCTTGCGGGTAGCAGGCGCGGCCGTTCAACTGGGGCGAACAGTGCCTCCTGCTGAAGTTCGTCGACGGGCCTCCTGAGCCATTCGTCCAGGTGCCGTGTGACCACAGTCTCCCCGTTCTCGGCGCGCTTTCTGGACTCCAAAGTCGGCTGGTTCTCGGCGCGAGCCTGCTTAAGCCAATCGGCCTTGAACTTCTCGCCCTCATCGAGCTCGCTGGACTTGGGCGCCTCGGAGTTCGAATGATGCCCGCGCCTGAATATGCTCCTGACCTTTTGCTTGAGCCCTCTCTTCTTCGTTTGATCCGGCGCACCAGAGGCTGACGTGGAAGCTTCTGCTTGAATTTCTTGATTCAGCACGAAAGGTGATGTCGTCCCGCGCGGAGCAATGGTTTCTCTGCCAGTGGAAGGGGTTCGCGAGCGGAGCGAAGCAAGACCACCGGGGGCACCAGGGGTGGAAGGTCGGGGGGGGCGCACGTCTTGGTCACCCTCGAGGACCCGTGACGCCGTGATGCAGAACCTATCTTTGATGTTGTTGATGAAATTCATGATCCGTTTGCCTCAGGAGGTGGTAACTTTTGGTTTCTCTTGGGCCGAAGCTTCGGCCTGGTAATCTGCCCGGAGGGAGGTTGCTACCGCAGCGAAGCCCTCGAGCCAATGGGCCAGAAAGCTGCCACTCGTACCCGCTACACGGAAGCGTCCATGCAATTGGCAGTCGCCTCCAGCTGCGGCCACGCTGAGACCCATGAACAGCATCAGTTCCGAGTTCGAGAGCAAGGCAGCGCGGCATCGATCCGCGGTTCCCAGGGCATCTGCTCCAAGATCGGCTGACATGACGAGCACCTGTGCAGCCAAGTCGCACGCGATGCTGACGTCCCGGTCCTTGATCCGCAGCTGATCAACCCCTTCGCTGCTCAGGGCGGAAACCTTCTCCAGCCCCAGAAATGCGCGCGCCTCACACACCAAATCCGTGATCGAGGCCGGCACAGCAAGGGCGGCAGCAACGTCGAAATCGATTTCCGGCTCTTGCACAGACGAGGACGCCTGTTCGACGCCAACAGATGACGGGGCGGCTTGCGTCATCTCTCGCAAAGTGAGAGATGCCGTCAGAACGCCGAGCAGATCGGTCGAAAACAGCAAAGGATCATCGGCATGCTCCATTGGAATGCGCAGCACGAGAACCCCGTTACCCTCCTTGTCCAACGCGAACGCTGCATCCTTGATGAGCGTGATGTGCGTATTGGCCGCCAGCAATGCGGACATCCAAGCTGACTCGCTCACTGCAGTCGGCCGAGGCATGTGTGCCACGACGGCCCACGGGCCTTCGGGTTGGAGCAAAGGGTACGCCAGCAATCCGATGTCGCCCAGCTGCATGCAGCCGGACCGTGAAAACTCGTCCGCCACATGCTCCGAAACGCCAACTGCTAGCGCAGCATCACGCAGCCACTCTCCCCGATCGCCGATAGGAATCTGTGGCGGCGCATCGATGGCCCCTCGTTGGGACGTAACGTGTCCTTGATTCATCTATTTGGTTCCCTGCAGTTCTTCAGATACCTCGAAGATACCGATAGATCTCAAGTCGGGCGTACTGGGACGCGAAGCCGTGAGCAGCCGGGCGAAAACGCCTTGTTGGTGCGGCGAATACCGCCCTTTTCTGCGACTCGTTTGCAGCCCCCTAGCAGTTGGTTATGCATCTGAACCATGGGGAAACGCTGGTAGCGGCGGCCCAAGATTTAAGGTTCAATCGAGCGCGGCTTGTCGTCCGTGGCCCGGTCTTCCGACTTGCCACAAGCTATTCGGAATAGCGCAGCACGGATATTGCTAAGGCAGTGGACCCCTTTTGTTGGGGGGCGGCTGCCCAGCAGTTGTAGGCAGGTCACGTTCTCGCAGTCCCTGAGGCTAGGAGTTTTTCCGGCCGCAGGCATTCTTCTCCAAGACCAAGTCAAGAGGCTCAATGTTCATCGGCGCCCCCGAAATACAACAGATTTCGCCGTACACGGTACATAAGGAGTTCGAAGAGGACGTCCTCGTATGCAATGAACGCGTTCCGATTCCCGCATCCTTCGACGAGAAGCTGCTGGATAACCCAGAGCTTGACGATATCGATCGTGCCGAACTGCGCCGCTTCTATCGGCCCGGTGCGGCTGCAGCCAGCAGTCTGCAGTCAGGCCGCTTGTATTTGCGCAGCCTGCCGACTTGCCTGGATAAATCATGGATGTGCGGCCGGGCTGCGGTCGACTCCTCGCTGTTGGCGAGGTACTACACCGACACGGGCAGCGCACTGGTTCTGCACGCTGACGCCGTTGACGAAATCGACGAGGTGCAGCTCATGCAAGCCTTCGTGGAGCGGCCAGACCACCTGAAGGACAAAGACCGGGTCGCAATCTCGAACATTTTCGACAGGCTGCCTTCGTTCAGCCGCCCTCGTTCCATGTATGTCAATCTGGTGATCGACACGACTAACTCGATCTACTTCCGCCGGCACCAGGAGCATGTCCCAGGAATCATGCTGATCGAGGCGGCTCGCCAGGCGATGTATGCCCACTATCACCACTTCAGCCACTGGACTCGCTCGCAAGCGGCTTTCACGATCGAATCCCTGCACGTGGACTTCCACAACTTCATTAACCCCAACTACCCTGTGCGCATCCGCGTGGAAGAGGTGAGATCAGCTGCCGAGTCGCGTAGCTCCGGCGAGAAGGCGGCAAGCATCGCTTCCTTCTATCAGTCGAACAAGCTGGCGGCGGTAGCGACCTTGCGAGCTAACGTCATCAAGACCGAGCTGTTCAAGCGCATGCGCAACGTCAAGCCGTTGGCATCGTGCAACCGTTTCCTGCCGGTGAAGAACATCGCCAAGACGGCGGCTTTCGTGTCGGCTGGCGGCAAGCGGCTGGAGGGAACGCTCAACGACATCTCGGCCGGTGGCATCAACGCCAGCTTCGATCACGACCCCTCGCTTGAACTCAACGCCCAGTTCGACTTCCTGATGTTCGTCGACACCATCGGCCTCATCGGTGCCAAGGTAGAGCTGCTTTGGAAGGAAGTCCGGGAGGGGCGCAATGTTGCGGGGTTCAAGATTATCGAGATCCAGACTCTGTGCGAAAAGCGCCTTCGCGAGACGATCAAGAATTTCACCTTCCTGAACATGCGCCGCGAAGTGGTGTGAAGCGGTAGCGTCGCTTCGCTTGGCCGGACCCAGGGGCGCGGTCTCGGCCAAGATTCACCACACTCAAACGTTGTGCCGAGCGGCTCCCGCATGGCGGCGCAGCCGTGTGGCGAAGAATCTCCAAGCTCAGCCTCTCAGGCCGCTTTCGGAGCGCGACCTCGTTCAAGTAATTTTCGTGACCGATGAAATTCGCCGGAACTACGCGTCGAGCCGCTGGTGACGTCGATCAATTCCTGCAGCGCGCCAGTGACGCGTTCAGCGTGTTTCCGGTAGGGGCCTGCCATTGTCCGGGCCGCTTCATCCGTCAGGCGGGAGCGGGTCAAAGTCACCACCTTTGCGGCGTCAAAGTGGAACTGCCGATGATCCTCGAGCAGTGAGGTGAACAGCGGCAAATGTCCAAGCCTCGCCCGGCCGGGACCATGGATCCACTTTCCAAGCTCGCAGCGGTCGTCGAAGCAGACGGTCTCCGGCCGCAGATCTTCGGTGGAATCGCCGCGCAAAAAGGCGTCCAGGCGCCGCGTCCATTGTTCGTGTGCGGCAATCGCGGCGGGAAGGTCGAGACCGTCATTCACCGCCCGAGTCATCTCGTCGCGCAGCACATGTCGATCAGGGTCCGCGAAGAACTTGCGAATGGTTTGAAACATGCTTTCAGCGCCTCATGGGTTGGGTCGGTGCGTGCACGTCGGCAGTGAAGCGGCATCGCTTTCGACCCAAGGAGAGGTGTACTGATCGACAAAGGACGATGAGTGGAAGAACCTTGATCGATCGCGCATCGTCGACGTCCCGCGCATCAAGCGGCTCGTACACCAACCTTCAAGAGACACTTGCCGCTTGAGAAAATCGCGAACTTCTTTCCAGGTGGACCAATGCTGATGCTTTTGCTGCGGCGGCACTTGCATGGCGGGTTGGCTGCAATCGAAGGGACCGAGAAGAACCATTTGCTGTTCGAGCGTTCGCAAGAGCTCGGCGAGCTGCCTGCGGGACAGGCCGGCCACCGACATGAGCCAGCTGGTGCTCACGGCGCAAATCGACATGGCTGTGAGTGCCTTGCGGACTTTCATCGTATCCATGTCCAGGGGAACATCCGGCATGCGGCAGATCCGATAGGACGGCGTACTTGAGTTACTACCTGTGGCAACCATGAATCAAGAATCCACCGGCATGGGTTTCAAGTCATGACTTCCATATGACGGATGAGTGATTCGCTTGCGAGCGATCCGCGAATCGAGAGTGGCTGCGCCCGTTTGTGACAAGGTCGGACTCCCGTGTCAGCCGCCCATACCGTTGTCAAGCCCGGCTCGGCAATACAGGAGCATTGCGCAGGCGGACTTCGGCGACGTGGCCAGACGCGGCTCTTGCGTATGCATCACGCAATTCATACATGTAGGCCGATTCCTGGTCGGATTCGATTTCCGCGAAGTACTGGTCGTGGCACGCCAATGCGTCTGCGAAGTCGCCTGCCGCGAACGCAATGCGCGCACGAACGGCGGGGGCGAATGGATGCGTGTGCTGCCAGGGGCCGAGGTCCCTGAGCGTTTGCTGGGCGAGGGTCCGCCTTCCTGCCTCGGCATGCAGCCATGCGAGATCCAGGCAAGCCCAAGCCTTGAAGATGCGCGGCTTGGACTTCTTGACGATGTAATCGAGCGTCGCCACCGCGGTCTCGACCTTTCCCTGTGAATGCTGGTTCATCGCATCGCAATACATGACCCCGTTCTGAAGCAGCATGTCGCGCCGATAAGCGATGCCGCGCGACGTGGCCAGCTCCTCGTCGACCCTGTCCTTCAAGCCCGCCTGAATGAGCGAGATGACGTACCAGGGAAAGATGGTGTGCTCATCGTGCGCGATGCCATCGCGGCGCCATTGCTCGATTGCCCGGCCAAGATGTTCCGCGGCCTCCGCGAACCGCCTGTTCGCCAGGCAGAGGTAGCCGTGTGCGGTCCAGATGGAAGGGCGGCACAAAGCCAGCGGATCGGCCCTCGACGTGATGAGTTCGATGGCAGTCTCGACCCGGCTTGGCAAGCGTTGCTCAAGTGAAATGCACGCGTGCATGGCAGCAATGCGGCTGGCTCGATGCCAGTGCCGATCCGCGATTGCTTGGTCGAGCCGCCCTTGCAAGTTTGCTGCGGCCTCCTTGAGAAGGCCCAAATGGACACTCGCGCTCGCTGCTGTGTACCAGTCTCGGGATGCGCGCGAAGAATCGACCTGCTCCTGTTTTGCGAGGCGATGCATTTCGCGCGAGTGTTCGAGCGAATGGGAGTATTCCTCTCTTCTATCCGCAAGCATGGCGCAGAGGTTTGCGTACGAGACTGCGGCGTTCTGGCACTTGGAGGTCTCGCTGAGGGCGCGCACCTTCTGTGCATACGATTCGGCCTCGGCGAAATCATTCTGCGAAAGGGACGCAGTGAAGAGGAGCTCGAGGGTCTCGAGCGTGTCGCCCTGATGAGTGCCTTGGCTCGACAGCGCGAAGGCCTTGTCGAGGTGGCTTCGGCCGATCGCGACCTTGCCCTGCTTCAGGTGCATCTTTCCGAGCGCGCGCCGGACGGCGGCACAGCTTTCATGGTCGCCGGTCGACTCGGCAATGTCGAGCAGGCGCTGCCCGAGGGCCGCGCAGGCTGGATCGTTCAGAGATGCAAGCGCGTGCAGGTATTCAATCTGGACCCGGAAGTTGTGCGGCTCCATGTCGAGAACGACTTTGAACAAGTTCGCCGCGGCTCGCCATTGTCGGTTCATCAATGCCTGCATCGCACGCGAAAGGACTTGAGTCGCGAGCGGGTCGTCATGGTGGGACAGCAGGGTAGGTATGCGCTCGCCGGTGATGATGCCCACGACCTCCTGCGTGATCGCGCGCGGCAGGGCTTCCAGCGCGGCATCAGTGACCTTGCGGGTGTGTTGCTCGCCCTTCGCATGCAAAGTGATCGTCGCGACAAAGCCGGCGGAGGAGCGGGTGACGTCCACTTCGACTGCATGCGTCCATCCGTTCGTGGCGCACAGTGCGCTGACCACCTCGTTGCGCGGCGCAGTGGGCTTTTCTGGGGGGGGCGAGCTCAAAACCGTCTCCGTCGGTGCGACCGACACCCGATGGGTTGCCGCGAGATGACCTGTCAGCACCGACATGAGGCCGAGCCTGATCCAGTCCAGTCGCGGGTCGCCGACTGAATTCGTGAACGGGAGCACAGCGACCATCGGGCCTTTGGTCCCGGTGGCTGCTGACGGCGCTGTAGCAGAAGATCCTGCAGCTGGTTGCGACTGCGTTTCCTTCACGTCGGCGACGAACTGGTAGCCGACGCGCGGGACGGTTCGGATAAAGCCCTCGCTCGCCGAGTCTTCAATGGAGTGACGCACTTTCATGACAGCCCGCGCGACGCAGGCTGAGGAGACAAAATCGCGCGCCCAAATGACCTTGGCAAGTTCCTCCTTCGTCACAACCCGCTGGCGATGCTTGATGAGGTAGAGAAGAAGGTCGAATGGAAGTGGCTCCATCGGTTTGACGTCGTTGACGTGCCGAAGCACCCGCGTCCCCGCATCGAGTTCGAACTCCGCGAACCTGACGACGATACCGTCGCTGGGTGCCGATTGTGCGTTTGGTATTGCCATGTTCCTATCCGTGGCGGGAGCCAAGGTGTCCGATGCGCTGACGAGCCGCCAGTACTACAGGGCCGCGGGGGCCACCGATGTCGCGCCGGCCTATATATCGAGGGGCATCGCAATGCTCCGTCATCGCCGCCATTGCCAT
The DNA here is from genome assembly GCA_021153565.1 of Rhizobacter sp. Taxonomy (GTDB): domain Bacteria; phylum Pseudomonadota; class Gammaproteobacteria; order Burkholderiales; family Burkholderiaceae_C; genus Albitalea. The sequence goes on along the minus strand of JAJKJU010000237.1, from coordinate 7,039 downwards.
GCCGAGTCTTGAAGCGCTGGGAGATCTCGAGCACACATCGAAGGCCTGTTCAGCGACTATGTTGCGCGTTCGCAGGCACCGGCTTCAGGCTTGTAGACGGTGAATGCAGGCGGGGGAAGGGCGGCGGCCCCTGCGGGTTCATCGCGAAGCGGTGAAGAGTTGAACGGGCGAGAGGCGCGGGCGTGAACCAATTTCTCTTGCATCGACCCCACCTGCTCCAGGTAGGCAGGCAATGAATCGACGCTTCGGGCGAGGCGCCGGTGCGTCCCCGCCGCCTGCGCATTCATGTCCTTGGCGAACTTGTACCTTGCATCCAGCTCCCTGCCCATCGGCAATTCGCTGAGCCATGGCCCCAGGCGCTGGAGCAGCTGTTCCGCAGTTCCCAGTTGCTCTCTTTCAATGGCCAGCCATGCGATGTTCATCGTTGCGCAAGCTCGCCAGAACCCCACGGGTGCGGAGTCGACAACGGCGCTGAAGTCAGCGTCCAACTTGGGCGGTGCTTCCTTGAGGTCCAGGGATACCCTGCAGCAAAGCTCCAAAAGTACTTGGGACTGTCGGTCCATGCCCGGAAGGGGAAGAGCCCGGAAGTCCACGCATGCTGTTTGTGCGGCGTCATGCTCGTCCGCTTGTGCGAGCGTGAACACCAGCCACTGTGCCGTGTGCCGGATGCAGGCCGAGTAATCGTGGCGTAGCCGAAGATCCATCGATTCACGCATCAGCCGTGCGGCCACCTTGTAGGCGCCGCAGGCGGCTTCGTGATGTGCCCGTGCCGCCAGCATCGAGGCGCGGACGGTGGGACGTGTATCGAGCATCACATCGACCAGTGCCAGCACATCGACGCACCTGGACGGTTCGCGCAGGCAGCGGTACACCAGGCACAGGAACTCCGCCAGTTTTGCGGTCCTGGCATGCTCTGCACACTCAATTGCCACAGAGAGTGCTGCTTCGGCGTGTTCTGTGGCCTCATGCACGAGGCCCAGTTCGAAGCAAGATCGAGCAAGGTCCAGCGAAGCGTTAATGAACAGCTGGTCCAGGCGGTGCTGCCTGGTTTGGGCAACGATCTTGCGTCCAAGCTGCATGCCTTGCACGACATCCCCTCTTCTTGTCGCGAGCACGGCGATGTTGCTTTTGTGGTTCAGGGCATCGGTCAGGCGCCTTGGCGAAGCGCAGTCGAGTTCGGTGTGCAGCGCTTCGGCGACGTCGAACTCGCGCCTGCGCAGAGCCAAGGTGGATAAAAGGACGCGCGCCGTGAATTGCTCTTGCGCCCTGCCAAGAACGGCGGCGAGCTCAAGAGCTCGCCTCATGTGGTCTTCGCTCGTGGTGTCGTCATGGCGCTCGAGAAGTGCGCGGCCCAGCGCCAAGTGCACTGTGATGGCGAGGTCCGTGTCGCCATTGCTCCCCGCAAGTTCCAGAAGGCCCCAGCCCATAGGCAAGGCATCCTCGTGCCCTTGACCAGCCAAGGCCTCAAGCAATGCCACACGCACCGGAAGATCGTTCGCTGTGATGTCCAGAGCCACACTCAACAGGTTGACCGCTTTGCACCAATGCTGCCTCGCAAGCGCCTGCAAGGCGCGCACCATCACCTGATGGACGAGCGGATCGTCGACCGGCTCGCTGCGTGCGAGCCCGCCTGCCACGGTGCCTTTGACGGAGCCCCTGATCGCCTCGGCGAGGCGCTCAGCAAGCGTCGTCAAGTCGGATGCAATGAGCCGCTCGCAGGCCTGCGACGGAAAGATGGTGTAGTCGAACCAGTACGCGTTCTCATTGCCGCCGACACTCACTTCGACAATGTGACGCACGCCCAGAACCTGGCTCAGGTGCGTCTGCTTTGCCTGTCGGGGCACATCCCGATCGATGATGGAATGCGCCTGAAGCAGCTTGGCAACCGGCGGCAAAGTGATGCTTGGATCCGCGCCAAGCGCTTGCGTCACCATTGACATGAGTCCCAGTTCCACCCAGCCCAGATCAGCGCTGCCCGTGTTGTTCTGGAACGGCAGCACCGCAAGAGTGACGGGCTCAGGTGCCGTCGGAGAAGCATTCGATGCAGGCAATCGCGGTGACGCTGCGCTGGCATTCACTTGAATGGTGACAAGGTCTCCGGTGAATTGATAGCCGTGCCGGTGCAGGGTGCGGATGAATCGTGGCCGGGTCCCATTGTCCCCGATCGCCTGCCGTGCCTTCATGATGGCGCGGGCGACGACGCTCGGCGTGACGGTTTCGTCGGGCCACAACTTCTCCAGCAAGTCGTCCCGCGACACTGTGCGGTGCCGGTGCTGGATCAGATAGGCCAGCAAATCGAATGGCTTGGGTTCAAGCACACGCAATTCGCCATCGACAAAGATCTCGCGGGAGGCGATTCGAACCTCACAGGAGCCAAACCGGATGATTTCCTGGACCACGTTCAGACCTCTACCTCTCTGGGGTGCGGGGTGTCATCCCAAGGCTGGGGTGCCCGGGCAGGTATGACGATTTGATTCTAGTATTGATCAGAACTGATGTTTACAGAAGTAAACAAGTCAGAAATCACGATTGAGTGTGTGGCTGTGGCAAAACGGACGCGTTACGTGGATTTCGCCCTTGTTACAGGGGAGATGCCCCATCTCGTCAAGGGTAGCCCAGTCAAGAACAGTCACGAAAGCCAGCGATTGACTGACCTTCACAGGCAAGGCGCAGCCACCCAAGGAATCATTCCGTGAACGTTCTTCGTGATGGCGATGCCTGAAAGAAAGGCCTCCTGCGCGTGCCATAGTTCTTTGTCGCAAGGGTGTTCCGCGTTGACCGATTCGGCGAGCAGCAATCAAGCTGTTGATTGGCTCAACAAATCAACTATTCGTGCGAGACACCCATGTTCACTGCGAGCCTTAAACGGCTCCCCATCCAGGGTGTTGTCGGCGAGGGCACGCATGCCTTCGTCCCCGATCCTGTTATGGCAATGCAAAAGTGAATCTTGCACTTGGTGGCGGCGCGAAGTTCGGCCGTTTGATCGATGTCTATTCGAGAGATTTCAATCGCCGGTAGAGCGTTCGCTCGCTGATGCCCAGGCGCTGGGCCAGCGCTTGGCGCGTGAGTGTCGTCGTGTGAGCCATCCGGCGTAGTTCATCATCCCCAACCGACGCTGTCGGGCCGGGCTGTCCCGCGGGTGGTGGCCGATGCGACGGTCGTTTCTCGATGATGTGGTCAGGAAGATGTTCGGGGCGTACCACGCCGTTGTCTGCGAAGAGCCGTGCGCGCTCCAGCACGTTGCGCAACTCGCGGATGTTGCCGGGCCAGTCATATGCCTGGAGTTTGACCAAGGCCTCGGGCCTGACTGAGACGGGGTGCTTGCCGCAGCCGCCGCGCCGGAGGATGGAGTCGACGAGCGTCGGAATGTCGTCCAGGCGCTCGCGCAGCGGTGGCAGGTGGATCGGAAACGCCGCAATTCGGTAGTAAAGGTCCTGGCGAAAGAGCCTGTCGGCGACCATGTCCTGCAAGGGCTTGTGAGTGGCAGCCACGAGCCTGATGTCGGCCTTCTGTGTCTCGACGCTTCCCACGCGTCGAAAAGTTCCAGACTCGATCAGCCGCAGCAGCTTCACTTGCAGCGCAAGTGACACATCGCCCATCTCGTCCAGAAACAGGGTGCCGCCCTGGGCCGTCTCGACGAGGCCGATCTTGCGCGTGTGCGCCCCCGTGAAGGCTCCCCGTTCATAACCGAACAATTCGCTCTCGAACAGCGTTTCAGTGAGACCCGAGCAATCCACCACCACGAATGGCCGGCTCGCGCGGTTGCTCGTTTCGTGCACGGCGCGCGCGAACAGCTCTTTGCCTGTGCCCGATTCGCCGAGCAGCAGCACGGGCAGCGTCGATGGCGCGACACGTTGCACAGCTTCAAGCGCGGCGATGAATGTGGCCGACCGGCCCACCAGGCCCTCGGCACTGGGCCTCACCGAAGCATGGCGCACGGTCGCGAGGCGTTCGACGTAAGCGACGATTTCGCGCCGTTCATCGAATATGGGGCGCAGTTCCACGTCGACGTGTTCGGGGCCCCGCGGCGTGTGATGGATGTGCAGCACGCGGTCGGGTGCCTTGAGTTCCGTGGCTCGCTTCATCGGGCAATGTTCACCGGCCTGGTCGCACGGAACGTCGTAGTGATGCGAGACGCGAAAGCACTTGTGGCCCAGATACGGCTTGCCATCGGTTCCGAATTGGCGCTGGTATGCCGTGTTCGCAGCGAGGATGCGGTACTGCGGATCGAGCACGATCATGGGTGCCGCATCGTGTTCCAGATAGGAGATCAAGGACTGCACCTGCGGAGTCGACGTCATGTCGACCGGGGTCGTCATGAGGCTTGCACGTGTGACGGGGGAGGCGGCCATGTCCTGGTTTCGGGAGGCGCGCCGGACGGCGCGAAGCCCGTGATTCTGCCGACTGTGGCGGGCACTGCCAAAAGACTGCCATTTTGCTGCCATGGCGCTGCCATCGAGGGAGGGTGTCCCTTGTCGCGAAAGCATTGGCTGCGGCTGGTAGCGAGAAAAGTTTTTGTATGTCAATGACATGCGTCTGTCCCTCCCATGTCTTGGACATTGGCATGAGTCTTGAATTAAGGACATGGCCCAAGATGCGATCTTGAGCGACATCCACCGCGGCTCCCTGCAGGTCGAAGGCCTGTGCGACCCTGTCACCTCTGCGGTCAGGTCGTCCTCATGAGTCAAGACGTTCTTTGATTTATCAACCACTACAAGCCAACAATTCAATGAACACTCATCGCTCTACGCCAGCACCCTCGGTGTTGCCACGGCATTCCTCGGGCGACATGCGCGCCGAAGCTTCCCACCAGATCGTGATCGTTGGCGGAGGCGCGGCCGGGATCGCAGTGTCCGCGAGCCTGCTTGCTCGAAGTCCCGGTCTGGACATTGCCGTGATTGACCCGGCCGACACCCACTATTACCAGCCTGGGTGGACGATGGTCGGAGCGGGTGTGTTCGAGCCTGGGGCCACCGCTCGCACCATCGCGTCGGTCCTGCCGCCCGGCGTGCAATGGATCAAGTCCGCGGTCGCCGCCTTCGACCCCGATCGAAACGCAGTGATTCTCGACGGCGGCCGTGCGGTGAAGTACCGCCAACTCGTCGTGTGCCCCGGTCTGAAGCTGGACTGGCAGGCGATCTCGGGGTTGGCCGAGACGCTGGGCCGCAACGGTGTCACGTCAAACTATCGCTACGACCTTGCGCCGTACACCTGGGAACTCGTACAGCGGCTTCGCGGCGGTCGCGCTGTTTTCACCCAGCCACCGATGCCAATCAAGTGCGCCGGCGCGCCGCAAAAGGCGATGTATCTCTCGGCGGACCATTGGCGGCGCCAACGTGTGCTCAAGGAAGTCGACATCCAGTTCTGCAACGCCGGTGCCGTGCTCTTCGGCGTTCAGGACTACGTGCCGGCCCTGATGGAATACGTGCAGGCGTACGGCATCGGACTGAACTTCGGCGAGACGCTGGTGGCTGTCGACGGACCAGCCCGCCTGGCGACGTTCCGCAAGTCCGGCCCCGGCGGCGAGGACATCATCGTCACGCGCGAGTTTGATCTGCTCCACGTCGTGCCGCCACAGAAGGCGCCGGACTTCGTTCGCGCCAGCCCCTTGGCGGATGCCTCCGGCTGGGTCGATGTCGAGCCGGCCACGCTGCGCCACAAGCGCTTCCCGAACGTCTTCGCGCTCGGCGACGTCGGCAACACGCCGAATGCGAAGACGGCCGCCGCGGTCCGCAAGCAGGCTCCGGTGGTGGCGCACAACGTTCTGGCCTGGCTAGGCCGAACAACGGGCGAGGCACGCTATGACGGCTATGGGGCCTGCCCGCTCACGGTGGAGCGGGGCAAGATCGTCCTCGCGGAGTTCCTCTACGGCGGCAAGGTCGCGCCAACATTTCCCAAATGGCTCATCGATGGCACCCGGCCTTCGCGTGCAGCCTGGTATCTCAAGCAGCACATCCTTGCGCCGCTGTATTGGAAGGCCATGCTCAAGGGGCGCGAATGGCAGGCGCAGCCTGAGGTGGCTCCGTGAGCTGGCCGAGATGCCAATGAGTCTCGAGGTCCTGGGGCTCGGTGCGGTCGTCGGCCTGATCCTCGCCTTGACCGGTGCTGGAGGCGGCATCCTCGCCGTTCCGTTGCTCGTGCTCGGCTTGCACCTGCCGATTGCTCAGGCGGCGCCAGTCGGTCTCATCGCTGTCGGCCTCGCGTCGGGTTTCGGAGCGATCCTGGGGCTGCGTGAAGGAATCGTCCGCTACCGCGCTGCCGCGTTGATCGGCATCACAGGCATGGCGCTCGCTCCGCTGGGCCTGCGCCTCGCGCGCAATCTGCCCAACGGCCCATTGACTGTCGGTTTCGCCGTCGTGCTCGCCTATGTGGCGCTGAGAATGCTGCTGCGCTCCATGCAGACTGCGACGCCAGCGGATGCGTCGAAGCACGCTCATTGGCCTTGCGTCGTCAACCCGCAGGAAGGGCGCTTGTTGTGGACGCTGCCCTGTGCCCGCCTCCTCGCGGCCACGGGCGTCGCCTCCGGCCTGCTCAGCGGGCTGCTCGGCGTCGGCGGTGGGTTCGTCATCGTGCCCGCGCTCACGCGGTTCACGAACCTGGCACCACGGAGCATCCTGGCCACCTCGCTGGCCGTGATCGCGCTGGTATCTGTCAGCGGGGTGGGCGCGGCAGCGATGCAGCGATCGATCGAATGGAATGTTGCGTTGCCGTTCGCGGCTGGCTCAGTCGCCGCGCTGCTCATCGGGCGGCGCATCGCGGCGCGTGTCGCAGGCGTGCGGCTCCAGCAGATATTCGCCCTGACAAGTTGCGCCGTGTCGCTGCTGATGTTGTTCAAGGGTTTGGGATGGCTCGCCCGCTTATGAGCTTTTCACCGAAGCCGTGGGTTGTCCTGAGAGGCTGAGAGTATTTCGATCATGCCCGCTCATCACGCCAAAAGTCCCCTGCTCGTCGTTGCAAATGCTCGCCATAGCCCGCTATGGCTGCGCTTTGCGCCTAGATCAGGTGCCTTTTGGCGTGCTGCTCGGACACGCTCGAAATA
>JAJKJU010000236.1 GCA_021153565.1 Rhizobacter sp. | reverse complement strand
GCATGAATCCCTTCGCGGGTTTGCTCCACTTCGGGACGCAGCAGGCGAAAAGGATTGCGGCTGCTCTGATGCTCTGCGAGTCGGTTCCACAGCCCGGCGATTAGCACGTCGACCACGACCTGCACTTCGTCGGCGGAATCGAACTCCGGCATCTGCCCACCCCAGAGCTGATCCAAGGCGCCCTTGGGTGACGCCTCCAGCAGCGGGGAGGCGATGTTTCCCATGAGCACCGTGCGAACCGCATGAAAGGCGACCGGGCACTTGTACCGGGCAAGCAGGGCGATCGCCTCCTTGTCGCTCGTGGTGTTGGGCAGTGAAGATTTCATGTGAGAACTTTTGGGGATCGCGAGCGCACGGGTGGGGACAAACAAGGCCCGCCTTGCCGTCATGGGTTGGGGTAGCTGGCGAGCTTCTGCGTGGCCTCGCTCAGCAACCTGTGCATCACGTCCTCGACGATGCCGACGTACCGGGCGAGGCTGGGGCGACGGCTGCACAGATCCAGCAAGTTGTCGTCGGCGAGCAAGTGCTTGATAGCCGTCATGTGATTGACGGCCATCGCTTCGAAGATCGCCTTGTCGTCCAGGCCGGCTGCGGCCAGCTCTGTCACGCGGGCGTCGATCCAGTCGGCCAGTTGCTCGGGATCGGCGTCGACTGACGAGTCGGTGCGTGCTGCCGACTGAGCAGTCTGGTTTGGCAACGTCTTGATCAGGGCGCTCCAGCCCAGCTCGAAGTCGTCCGTCGCCAGCACCTTGTCGATCGTGCCGGCCTTGATCTCCTGCGCCAGCGTGAGCACCTCGCGCACCAGTTGCTCGGTCTCGTCGGTCTTCACGCGGATGCGTTGAATCGCCTCGCGCTCGGACGCCGATGGTCGCGCGCCGTCCCAGTGGTTGAGTTGGCGCCGCGTGTACGGTAAGAACCCCAGCGACTCGGTGTGCACGCGGATCACGCGATCGATGGTGGCATCGTCGAAGACGTGCGGTTGGGCGCGTGCCCCGGCGAGCTTGCGCCGTAAGTTGCGCAGGTCGGCGAGTTGTCCCTCGCTGATCGAGCGCACCAGGGGTAGGTACGACAGCGGCTGGAACTGTTGGGGCGGGTTGTCTTTGGCCATGTGCTTTGTTCTCCCGGCAAGCTTTCTGCGAAGGGCGGCGGGCATGCTACCGCGGCTCGCGCGGGTCGCCGTTGTTCGATCGTTACGCCACCCGTCAGCAGTTATGGCTACCGCGGCAGCCGGTCTGACCTTGCCAGCGCCGCACGTGCTCGGACAGATGCGAAACACAGAACAGCAAGAGCGGCCAATCGCAATACAAGGCTGGGTGCGCTTAGCACGTGGAGCCTTCGCTTCTCGCAGCAGATGTCGACAACATCCGCCTGTGTTTCGAGGTGTTCCAAAGATGCCGTTTTGAGCAACATCGCATATACGATGCGAGCCCGCGGCGGCTCCGGTTGAGTGGCCGCAATGTGTTGATCACGAGGCCCCTATATCTGATCGACACTTCAACGACTACTGAAACGGAAGAAACCCGTGACCGTAAGAGAAATTCTCAAGATGGGCGACCGGCCCCTGCTGCGCGTCGCACAACGTGTCGAACGCTTCGACACGCACGAGTTGCACGCGCTTGTCGCCGACATGTTTGACACTATGCGCGCCGACAACGGGGCAGGGCTTGCAGCGCCACAGATCGGCGTCGATCTGCAGCTCGTAGTCTTTGGGTTCAAGAAGAACCAACGCTATCCCGACGCGCCGCCAGTGCCCGAGACCGTGCTTATCAATCCAGAGATCACGGCGATGTCGGATCAGGAAGAAGACGGATGGGAAGGTTGCCTGTCGGTGCCCGGCATGCGTGGCCTGGTGCCACGATTTGCACGCATTCGCTACACCGGTTTCGACGCGAACGGTTCACCAATCGATCGTGAGGCCGACGGATTTCACGCGCGCGTTGTCCAGCATGAATGCGATCACCTCATCGGCAAGCTGTTCCCGATGCGTATTCGCGATTTCACTCAGTTCGGATTCACGAGCGTGCTGTTCCCAGACGTCCTCGAAAGTAAATGTTGAACTGCGACGACATGTAAATGTTGGACGCTGTGATCAGCGGAAGCACAAGCACCGGCGCCTCCGAATCGCTGGATCGTTGAGCCAACAACTGCGAGGTGACGCGAGGTTTGGATAGAGTCCCGAATGCGGAGGTGTGCGTCCGCTGAGGGATGCTCTTAGAGCAGGTGCTGCGCCGGCTTCTTGTTAGCTTGCCCTCGCAAGCAGCCAGATCCCGAGGATGACTAGTGCGGTACCGATCGCTATCCACGTAGTGAACGGCTCGTTGAGAATGCACACGCTCATGGCGATCGTCGCGATAGGCCCCGCCATTCCACACTGCGCCGCGAGCGGTGCTCCAATGCGCTCAATCGCCATCATTACCATCAGGACAGGAAGGCAAGTGCACATGGCGCCGTTCGCCAGCGAGAGCCAAAGGACTTCATCTGGCACCACCAAAGCCGACAGCGGCTGCAGTGCAACGAAGTGCAGGACACACAAGAAACCTGCGACTGTCGTAGCCAGGCTCGCCAAGCGAATTGCCCCAAGTTTTTTTACAACTTCACCTGCGTATGTGAGATAGATGGCATAGGTGATCGCGCTGCCAAGCACGAGCGCCGTACCCCAGGCCACATCTGCTCCAACAAAGGACGCTTCGCGACCGAAGACCAGGACGACGCCGGCGTAACTTATGGCGAGAGCCCATCCATGCTGCCGATTGAATGATCGACGCAGCACGAGCATATGCAGCATCAATACCAATGTCGGAGTGAGATAGACAATCAAACGCTCCAAGCTGGCCGTGACGAAGCGAAGGCCGGCGAAGTCAAGCACACAAGTGAGGTAGCCACCGAAAAATCCCAGGATGCATACGGACAGCCAGTCTTTGGGCCGCAGAGCGGGCCTGCCGCGCCCGCTCCAGATCGCCAGCAAGACGAAGAGCGGGACAGCGAAAATCATTCTGTACGCGACAACGGTCGTGGTTTCTACGCCATATTGGTATGCAAGCTTAACGATGATGGCTTTTGCGGAGAATGCAATCGCACCAACTATTGCAAGCATGAGACCAATAGCGGTCCGTCGCTGAGTGGCAGGTTGACCCTGAATTTGCAAAGCCGATAGATTCATTGATTCGAGTCGCAAAAGCCGGCCACTATTTGTTGAGTGTTCTGTTGGCCGCGTACCCGCATTCATCGCACGGGGCCTACACAGCACCCGCCCAGTCAAGGGTCCGGGTGCATCCAAGGGAAGAAGGCCAGCGCCCGTAAACTTCCTTAAGCACTGTAGGTTCGGCGTTGCGTGTCTCCCCGCCATGCGACGTGGACGAGGTTCCGCACAACTTTGGCACGTTCCTCATTGGGCGGTAGGATTGTTCACAGTCTTCTTGGCTTGCATGCCGACAACAGACGCGATGGTCTGATTCCAGACCTCGGCGCACTGCGCACCGCACCGGTGGACCCAGCGCGAAAGCACGGTGTTGGCGAAGATGGTGCGACGTTTCGTGTCGTCGATGGGCACCGGCTTGACTGCCGTCAGCTTGTATTTGCGGGCGTCGACACACGAGGAGCTGCCGATGTTGCAGGCAATGCCGTTGCCGGTCTCGCGCTCCGATTCGTTCCAGATGGCGAGTTCCAGCTTGGGCAGTTCCTGCTTCAGGCTCGTGCGGAGTTCAGGCGACAGCGCGTTCCAGGCCTCCACATTGGCGCCGAAGATCGACAAGCCCCAGTTGATCGGCATCGTGTACACGTGCGTGGTAACTTCGGGTAGGCCGACGGTGTTACCCGACATCGCGCCGGTGATCGCGCAGTCCATCTTTCCGCTTTTTATTCCCGCAAAGATCTCGTCAAACTTGGTCTGGATGGGCTCGCCACCCAGAGCTTCGATCAGATCAGCCTGAGGTGGACTGGAGGTGCGAATACGGCGCCCGGCGAGATCGGCGAGATCCGCAAAGGGCTTGTTGCAGAAGATCACCTGGGCCGGATAGGTGTAGACCGCCAGCAACTCAATGCCGTAGCGTTCCCGCAAGGTTTTTTCAAGGTAGGGCCGAAACGCGGCCACCGCCTTGCGCGTGGTCTGCATGTCGGGGCTGAGGCCGGCGAGGTCGGGTGCGGCGAACAGCGGCTCCTGTGCAGCGACTAGGCTCAATAGAGCCGTGCCGAAAGGCACCACTCCCAATTGCATGAGGCGCAGCATTTCCTGTCCACGGATGCCCACGCGATCGAACGGCACGATCTCGGCAGAGACCTTGCCACCCGTGAGCTTAGGAAATTCCCTTGTCCAGAACGGTTCCTCTTGGCGAGTGTATTGCCGAAGAGCACCCAGACCGCCCACGATGTGCAGCCGTTGAGTCGCATCAACCGGGAGAACGTCCTGGCCCCAGGCGACACCGAAAAGGGCCATAACTACCGCGGCTCGAAACGCTGTCCATGCGGAATTCTTTCTTGGATTCCGCATCATTGAAGCTCCTTCGATACTTCGTTGTCACTACTACCGCGACATTTGGATACCTTGGAATCAATTAAATGCTGAAGCGTCTTATGATCGAAAGCTCCCTTCCGCAGGTATCCATTGAATGGATACCTCTGTCCAATGGCCTGAACATCCGGCGATGCGCTCATTGCAATTATCGGCGTGTTGACATTTGGCCCTTTGCAATGCCTCATATCTGACACAAGCTGCACGCCTGACTTGTTAGGCATCTCCAAGTCAATTAGAACGAGGTCATAGGCTTGTGCAATCAAAAGATTCGCCCCTTCGGCAGCCGAAGGCGCGGTATCGGTCGGGTAGCCCAACGCGATCGTGAGGCGGGACAGGGAGTCCAGCAATTCAGGAAGATCATCCACGATCAACAGTCGTGGTCTATTTTCATCGTTCGGTAGGGGCGCCTCATCCTCTTCCCTATATATTTCCGCAGGGATGTGAACTCGGAACGTAGTACCTTTACCAACAGTAGATTCGACCTCAATTTTTCCCGCCATAAGATCACAAAGCGTCTTAACGATGGTCAATCCAATCCCAGACCTGCCATGTTTTTCACTGGATGCTCGTTGGCGGAATGGCGAATATATTTTTGATAGGAAGTCCGTCGTTAACCCTGGTCCGGTGTCGGCCACCGAAAAAGTCAAAGAGCCTGCGTCGTATTTTTCGAGCTTGACAACCACCACTCCGATAGTGGTGTATTTGATTGCATTGCTCACCAAGTTAGTAATTATTTGGTTGATGCGTGAGAAGTCCGCAACCAAAAAAATTGGATCGTGTGGAACATTGACTTCGAGGTCGAGCCCTTTGCCCTTAGCTGCAGCACGGTGCTCCTCTGCAATATTTTGGATAAGTTCACGGGCTTCAAATGGCCTCGGGCAAAGCTGCAATGTGCCCGATTCACCGCACGCTAACATCAACAGATCCTCAAGGAATCTTTCCATCGTAGTGGCAGCACGGCGAAGAACTTTAATTTCGGCGGGTGCATTAGAACCCATTTGAATGGACATCAAATCGATTGTCTGCACAATGTTTTGCAGAGGGGAGCGAAGGTCATGACTTGTCGCGGACAAGAAGTCACTTTTTTGGGTGATCGCTTGACCTTTTTGGGTGAGCGCTTCTTTCATGGCAGTGACAGCCTCCTCCTCTGCACGTCGTGCTTGAAGGAGCACGGTCCAATAGCGGTGTGCGAAGAGTGCAGTGCCCGACAACAAACAGACGAACAGCAAAGCCACCATGAGGACTTTGACGCGTTCAGCGTTCCAGTTCGCCAGGACAGTTTCCAGCGGCATAGCTGCAGAGAGAAATATCCCATCGAACAACGTTTTCTTTGTCGCGATGAGCGAGGGGATGCCGAGTGCCAGATCAACGCCAAACCGAGGTTTCCCATCAGCTTGGTCCAATAATATTGGCCGCTTTGGGAGAATAGGCCCGCTTGCGCTGGGAGCGGCAAGTGCTAAAAGGTCACCGTCTTGTCTAAGCAATGCGATTGATATTAGATTGGCATCGGTGCTGGCATCGAGTAAGCCACTTAATAGATCAACCGATACTTCAGCGACTGCCAGAGCCTTTTGACCATCTGGCAGCACCAGCGGGCGGCCGAAAAAAATAACCTTTTCCCTGGAGTCGCCATCAATGATCTGTTGACTTGCCGACATCGCTGTACGACCAAGTGCTTGTTCGATAAATCCATTCGGAAGTTTCAAGCCGGGACGTCTTTCGCTGCCGAGCGCTGCCAAGAGAACCTTCCCATCAGGCCTTATGATAGCGATATCAAGAATCGAAAAGGAATACTGACGAATATCACCAAGCATTTTTTCTGCTCTATTCGTATCCAAAGAGCCATCTAGGCGCTGGGCAGTTTTCATTCCTTGTGCTACTTGTCCATACAATAAAATATCATATCCAAGTAGAAGACGGTTCATCTCCACGAACTGGCTCTTCACAATACTAGTAACGTGCTCTTCCCCATTCGAAATTGCTTTGGCGTGCCCTTGCCAAATGAGTGCATACGCACTCGCAAATGTGCCAAGTATGAATGCTATCGCAACGCCCCAAATAGCCGTGATAACTCGACGTTGGGTAGTTTCCATTTCTATTTATGAAACATCGCCATGCAGGACTACTTAGGTTCAGCGAATTGACTTACACGAAGATCACTAAACTGAATCATTACAGCGCGTGCTGCAGGTTTCGAGGGCTTCAGTTCAAGTTGCGGCGTTGATCCGCGCCACAGAACTGCTTGACCAACAGGTAGATCGGTACAGCCGGATATGCCGTGGACCACGTGAATCAGATGACGTGCACAAAATATCAGCGTTGCGCCATTCCGCGCTGGCGCACAACCCTGATTGATGACAAGTGTTGTCGCCTTCACACAGCCCCGTCGAGCCATGACATTGATCGCTTCGCAGGAACTGCCCGTCAATTCAGAATTGATTCTGGCCTCGCCGGGAAATGAGAAAATCTGGAGCGGAGTATCGAGATTGTGGTCAAAGCGCCCATCAATAGAGCGCAGCCTGATTCCCGCACCACGTAGCAGAGCAATTTGCCGATCTACGCCAGGATATGCAGAGAATGGCGAGGAAACAGTGACCTCGGCGATGGCGACGAACCAGTCCCACTCATTCATAGCTGCGTCAGCGGGGTGCAGCGCCACTTGCCGTGCTGTGCCGGCGCCATTCTTCCAAGGCATGGCCGGGCTTAAAGTTGTGTCAATGAGTTCAGGTCGACCTGAGGAGTCTTGGTCAGGCTTGGCATTTGCGGCAAGGGCGAGGCCTCCACTGGACGCTCTGGCGATGAAAGATCTTCGAGAAATGTTCATCGAATGTCGCTTCGTGAAAGTTGCGCTTTTGGCGATCTTATCTTTGATAAATGGATGAAGCAAAGTTCGATACAAGACTATCGAAAAATCTGCAAAATGGATATCACGCCCTGACCATCAGTAACATTAGCATTGTGGACAGCGTCAAAGCAGCGTGGCCGGTTCGGCCACGCTGCTTGGCCCGCCCTCATGCATTGCGGCGTGCGCCGCCGGTGACTCGTACCACTGCGAGCAAACCATGACCGAACAAAGGTTCCGAAATCGCGACTGCGCATGACAAGCGGCTTTGTCGCTGGCCAGCATGCATCCAGGCCGCAGATGGTGAGCGAACAGGCTGCCTCTTCACTCCGCACAAGGCGTTTGTGCAGCAGCCGCAAACGCTGACGGCTACCGTTTACTCGCCAGAGTCGCCTGGATATACCCCGTGATCATCGGCACGGCTGCGGGTTTTTGAAAGTACTGCGCCCGTTGCGCAAAAATTACCCTGGCAGCATGGTCCGCCTCTGGGCCCGAGCCTTTTAAATTGCCTGTCAGCACCGCAATTGGGCAAACAGGATCAGCAGCCCGTATCTCTAGGAGCAATGCCTCAGCTGTCTCGGTCCCAAGGAGCCAGTCCACCACGTACGCATCGTACGACGCCGATTTCAGAGCGTTTCGCAATGCATCGGCACTCCGAAATGGTGTGCCATTGATATGCATTGGACGCAGCCGACTGCACAGCACGGCTGCAGAATCTTCGGCATCATCTACGACTGCAACGCGGGGTGCTGATGGTGCGTTTACGTCGACATCCGCGATCAGTCTGGACAAATCAAAGGACGGTCGACCACTCACTTCCGAGCGGGGCAATACTTGCCACATTCCGCCTTCTTCGCTTTCTTGAATCGCGACTACACCGCCCACTAGCGTTGGATCCGAGGGCCCAGTCATCCACACGCGACAGGAAATTGGGACTCCTCCTACAAGCATCGTAGCGGGCTCCCCACCCTCATCGTAGTAGAGGTCGATGAGAGATTGGAGCGGTTTGCCGCACGACTGTCCAAGCTGTGCAAGCTCCTCAATAGACCATGGTACTTCGCCCGTTCGACGGCGATAGACCGCACCGTACTTCAAGCCCAGCAATTCCTCGAGCATTGTTGTGCGTTCAGATTCGGCTATGTCTAGATGATCCAGCAGCTTCTCAACAATTCGCATGCCGAGTGGATGCAGATCTGACTTCTTGGGGTCAACAGCCATTTGCGACTTTTCCAACGTGGCTCCGTACGAATTTCAGTGGAGCCTTGGCGGACACGAGGACCACCGACAGGACGGCCAACCAATGGTTACTCAACCCGCGCAGTTGTACGTGGTGCAGTGCGTCCTTCACGTCGCGATCCTCGATTCTTCTCACTCTATTCGCACCCGGTGTCGGCAGCCCTGATGTCTTGATCAACAGCGAACCCAGCCATCATACGGTGAACATCTGTTCGATTTTTAGGGCTATTGCAATCCGCTAAGACGCTCCATACAATGAAAACGTCATTTCCGATAAATGAATTCTTCATTCGGAGTTAGACATTCACACAAACTCCTGAAATCGGATGCGTCATTGTTACATGTCTGCACGAGCAGCAAGCGTGACAGTACTTGGGGGCGGCTCCGATGCCTAGGTTGATACGCGAAAGCTCAACCGCGCTGGGAGTCACCAAGTGCTTCGGGATGTGCAGCGTCGATGCTGAAAGGACCAACCACTAATGGTTTCGCATGCTCATTCCCGATTCAAGGAAATCCCTGACCCTTTGCTGCGACGGCTCCTTGTCGACTGGTTGCGTAGTCGATCCGACCGCCGAACGCAACTGGCGGCCACGCGACCGGTCGTCATGTGGTTTGCGAATGTGCAAACCACATGATCGTCTTCTCCGTGATCTCCACCAAGGGTGGCGTCGGAAAGACGACCCTGGCCATCAATCTCGGGGCGCTGCTGGCCGACTTCGGGCTGCGCGTTCTTCTCATCGACGCCGACTATCAGCCGTCATTGAGCAACTATTT
>JAJKJU010000235.1 GCA_021153565.1 Rhizobacter sp. | reverse complement strand
CAAAGCGCAGCCATAGCTTGGCTATGGCGAGCATTTGCAACGACGAGCAGGGGTCTTTTGGCGTGATGAGCGGGCATGATCGAAAAACTCTCAGCCTCTGAGGCAATGAACACCATCCCCGCCAAGGCGCAGGAAGTGCTGGACTTCTGGTTCGGAACCGAGGGCGCAGTGCGGCCCGAGTGGTTTCGCAAGGACCCGGCTTTCGACGCGGAGATCCTGCGTCGATTCGGGCTGCTGATCGACGAGGCCGTGGCGGGCGGACTGACCGACTGGCAGCGCGACGCCCGCTCGGCGCTTGCGCGGATCGTGCTGCTCGACCAGTTCACCCGGAACACGCGACGCGATCGGCCGGATGCTTTTGCGGGTGATGCGCTGGCCTTGGCCGCGGCACGTCAAATGGTCGCTTCAAGGCAGGACCTGTCGCTCACGCCTGTGCAGCGCGGCTTCGCCTATCTGCCCTTCGAGCACGCCGAAAGCCTCGCTGCCCAGGATGAATCGATTCGACTCTTTACCGCCCTCGCCGCAGAAGCACCCGATCAGATGGGCCTGCTCGACTATGCACGGCGTCATCGCGCCATCGTCGAGCGCTTCGGCCGCTTCCCCCATCGCAATACCGCACTCGGACGTCCATCGACTGGGGAAGAAATCGAATTCCTCAAGCAACCTGGGTCTGGCTTTTAAGACCCACCTCTTTCATGGTCTTGTATTGGCTCTCCCCTCTGGGGAGAGGTTGGGTGAGGGGCTGCGGTAATGGCAACCCATGGCTTTATTCACCGCCTACGGCCCTCACCCCAGCCCGCTGTGGCCCGCTTCGAAGTAATGCATTGCGGTTCCCTCTCCCCCGGCGGGGGAGAGGGTTGGGGTGAGGGGTCTCCCAAAGATCACGCCCATCTCCATCAAGGCAACCCGACGGCCTTCACCATCGCCCGCACCTGCTCGACCTCTCCCCGCCACCCGTTTGGTGATGAAGAAGGCGGGGTTGACGCAGGACAAGTTCATGGTTGCTCAGAGGCCCATGCCCCTCACCCCAGCCCTCTCCCCGAAGGGGCGAGGGAGCATACAGGCCAGATCTCCCCAGAGGTCACCAGAGATCCCCAGAGGGAGAGGGAGCGGAAGACCTTGAAAGGGGTGCTTTCAAGACCGCACTGCATAAAGTAGTTCCAAAGGCATTCTTGGCAAACGTTGATTCGGCAGCGGATACTCGCTACCCGTTTCCTCGACTTTCCGTCGACTCAAGGAGTCACTCATGTCACTACGCATCAACGACACCGCCCCGAACTTCACCGCGAAGACAACGCAGGGCAGCATCGATTTCCACCAGTGGATCGGCGACAGCTGGGCCGTTCTGTTCTCGCACCCGAAAGATTTCACGCCCGTGTGCACAACCGAACTCGGATACATGGCCAAGATCGAGCCGGAGTTCAGGAAGCGCAACGTGAAACTCATGGGCCTGAGCATCGACCCGGTCGAGAACCATGAACGCTGGTCCAAGGACATCGAGGAAACGCAGGGCTACGCGCCCAACTACCCGATGATCGGAGACAGCGACCTTCATGTTGCGAAGCTTTACAACATGCTGCCGGCCGAAGAGACGGGCACCTCGGAGGGCCGCACGGCCGCCAACAACGCCACCGTGCGCTCGGTGTTCGTTATCGGGCCGGACAAGAAGATCAAGCTCAATCTCACCTACCCGATGACCACCGGACGCAATTTCGACGAAATCCTGCGGGTCATCGATTCGCTGCAGCTGACGGCGCAGCACAAGGTGGCGACTCCTGCGAACTGGAAGCAGGGCGAGGACGTGATCATCGTGACCTCAGTCAACGATGAAGAAGCGAAGAAGCTGTTCCCGGCGGGATGGAAGGCGCCGAAGCCGTACCTGCGCATCGTGAAGCAGCCCGGGAAATAATTGGGCCCCCCAGTCGCTGCGCTCCTGCCCCCGAGGGGCGCCACCCAGCGGACCGGCAAAGCCGGCTCCGCGGGCATTGCTTGATGTGCGCTTGCTGCGCTCGCTTGAGGTCGATCGATCGCTTGGACCTCGGCGCATGTGCCCCAGATACCCCTCAACGGGGCGCCACCCAGCGGACCGGCAAAGCCGGCTCCGCGGGCATTGCTTGATGTGCGCTTGCTGCGCTCGCTTGAGGGGTCCGGTCGCTTCGTTCGCTTGAACTCAGCGCATGTTGCCGGTATGCCCCAGCGAATACCTGCCGGGCTGCGGCCACACCGTCAGACCGTGCGGCTCCTTGCCGACCGGGATGATGGAGACCTTGCCGCTGGTGGTGTCGAACACATACACCACGTTGTCGTAGCGGCCTGACAACCAAAGCTGCTTGCCGTCGTCGCTCACGTTGCCCATGTCAGGGCTGCCGCCTCCGGGAATCGGCCACTGCGCCACCACCTTTTGCGTGGCAAAGTCGATCACCGACACGCTGCCCATGCCGCGCGCCGCGCCGTGGATCTTGTTGGACCCGCGGTTCGCCACGTACAGCGACTTCCCATCACGGCTTGGGTACAGGCCGTGAGTGCCCTTGCCAGTCTTGATGAACCCGGTTTCCTGGAAGCTCGGGCCGTCGACCACGAACACCCCGTCGGCCATCATGTCGGCCACGTAGAAAGTCTTGCCGTCAGGCGACACGCGGATGTCCTGCGGCATCTTGCCCTTGGACAGCTTGAGGTAGCCCATCACCTTGCGGTTCACCAAGTCGATCTTCACCAGCTTGCCAGTGAACTCGCAGGTGAAGATGGCCCATTTGCCGTCGATGGAAAAGTCGGCGTGATTGATGCCGTCGCATTCGGGCGCATCGATCGACGATTTCATCACCATCGTCTTCGGGTCGCGAAAGTCCAGCCGCTTGAAGGCCTCGGCCACGACGATGGCTTCCTTGCCATCGGGCGTGAAGTACATGTTGTAGGGGTCGTCGACCTTGATGGCCTTGCCGGGCTTGCCGGTGCGCGGGTCGACAGGAGTCAGGCTGCCGTTGGGCGTGTTCTCTGCATTGTTGGCCACCCAAAGCGTCTTCAGGTCCCACGAGGGCACGACGTGCTGCGGATTCACGCCCACGCGGAACTTGTCGACCACCTTCAGCGTCGCCGGATCGATCACCCAGACGTCGTTGCTTTGCAGGTTGGGCACGTAGACCCGCGGCAGGTGGCCTTTCACGGCCTCGCTCAGCTTGCCGCTGCCGATCTCGCTGTACAGATTTGTCGGGTCAGTCACAGCCGGCATGCCCGGCACGGTGTCTACCGGGCCCGCGGCGAAGGCGGCCTGGCATGCGACAGCGCTCAACAGCGCGGTGAAACGAAAATTCACAGGGGAACTCCTCAAGAGAATGCGGATTCTTGCACCACCGGCAACGTCCGCGGCAAGCGGGGGATTGATCCCGCTCAATGGCGAGCCAGATGGCGCTTGATGGCTTCGATGCTTCGTCCAACGATCAGATCGACGCCCAGTTGACCGGCCTCGGCAGTCGATGGCCGGGGGTCACCATACACGCCCTCGGCGGCGCCGAGTGACGAGCTGTGAAGCCGGTCGGCGCGGACCAGCTGCGGATCGACCGCGAGTGCGAGCGATGTGTCCAGCGCGCCGGCGTGTGTGCCGATCTCCGCATCCTTCATTCCTTTTCTCTTGAGCGCCTGCTTGTAGTCGGTGTCGAGGACCTGGTAGTACTCCTGCAGCGCATGGACGCGGACCGGCGTGGCTGCCCATTCCTTGTCGAGCTTGTCCGCCACGCGAACCATGTTCTTCTGATAGCCGCCATGGTCGCCGATGAACACGATGTCCTTGAAGCCATGTTGGCGAAAGCTTCGAGCCGCGTATTCAAGCGTGGTTTCGAAGGCCGCGTCGGGGATGGAAATGGTGCCGGTGAACCGCATGTGGCCAACCGGCGGATTGATCGAACCTTCGGGCACGTAGGCAATGGTCGGCGCCACGACCGCATGACCAAGACCGGTGGCGATTCTTCCCGCCAGCACGCGGGCGCGAACGTTGTGCTTGCCGAGCACCATCGCTGGCCCGTTCTGTTCGGTGCCGCCAATGGGCACGATGATGGTCGTGGCGCCGGCCTTGATCTGGTCGCGCAGTTCAGTCCAGGTCAGTTCTTCGATATAGACGCTGGCAGCCGACGCAGCCAACGAACAAGCAGCAAGAACGAAGGCGAAGAGACAGCGAGCAAGGAGGATCATCACATGAGTGCAAAGTGAGAGTGCCGGCATCTTAGGACGTGGACCTTATTCCGGGCCATGTTCTTACGGGCCCCACAATCAGATTCATGCCCGAACCGTTCAAGAACCTTCTCAACGCCACGGTCGTTCGCGACATGGCTTCGCGCCTGGAGAAGGCGTGGCCGGATTTCCACTCGAAGAAATTCGAACGCATCGCGCTCGCCGGGCTCGACGAGCTTGAAATGAAGGCGCGGGCGATGCACATCACAACCGCGTTGGAGGCCACGCTGCCAGCTGACTTCTTGGTCACCTGCGACATTCTTCAATCCGCGATCAAATCCGGTCTCGCTCGCTGGGCGCTCTGGCCGGTCGGCGAGTACGTGGCCCGCCGAGGCCAAGCTGTGCCCGAACGCGCGTTCGAGGTGCTGCACACACTGACCCAGGGGTTCACTGCCGAGTGGGCCATCCGGCCCTTCATCCTTCAACACCCTGCCCTGACCTTCGCCACCCTCGCGCATTGGGTGAACGATCCAAGCCCGCATGTGCGGCGCCTTGTCAGCGAAGGCAGCCGCCCCCGCCTGCCCTGGGGCATGCAGTTGAAGTCGCTCATCGCCGACCCGTCCCCGACATTGCCGCTACTCGAAGCGCTGATGGACGACGAAAGCGACTACGTGCGCAAGAGTGTCGCCAACCACTTGAACGACATCGCCAAGGACCACCCCCACCTCGTGGCCGATTGGCTCGCGAAGCACCTGCCCGACGCCTCGCGCGAACGACGCGCCCTGCTGCGGCACGCGAGCCGCAGCCTGATCAAGCGGGGCGACAAGCGTGTGCTCGATGCCTTCGGGCAAGGCGCGAAGTTCCACGGTGAAGCGGCTTTTTCGATCGCACCGGAGCGCATTGCGCTGGGCGATGCGATCACCCTGGACATCCGCCTGAAACCTGCGGGCAAGAAGGAGCAGTCGCTCGTCATTGACTACGCCATCCATCACGTCAAGGCCAATGGCAGCACCGCACCCAAGGTATTCAAGGGCTGGACGCTGGCGCTGCCGCCCGCCGAGTCTCGCGATCTGCGCAAGACCCACACCATCAGGCCGATCACGACCCGTCGTTATTTCAGCGGCACGCACCGTGTCGAATTGCTGGTCAACGGCCGCGTGGAGGCTGAAGTGAGCTTTTATCTGCGGTGTTGAAAGTGATCGAATCCTTGCGGCAACATCCCCTTACGCCACGGATGTGGCGCCCGGCGAGGATGTCGTCATCTCGAACGGCACGGGCTCGACAGAAAGGTTGGAACATGAAGACGGCACGAGGCTCGGCACGGGCACTGTTCATCAGCGCATTCGCAGCATCGCTGGTCGCGTCATGCGGCGGCGGGGGCGGCGACGCAGGCACCCCTCCTCCCCCGCCGCCTCCGGCCAGCACGGACACGACGCCGCCCACCGTCACCCTGACGGCTCCAGCCAATCTCGCGACGGGCTTGTCGGGCATGGTGTCGTTGACCGCAACGGGTGCCGACGACGTGGGCGTGATGTCCATCGAGTTCCAGGTAGACGGCGTGACGATCGCGACGGACACCACGCCGCCCTATGCCGCGAGCATCGACGCGAACGCTTATGCGGCCGGGCAACACATCGTCCGAGCACGCGCCCACGATGCAGCGGGCAACACGAGCCCCTGGGGTTCCGCCACGGTCCAGGTGGCGGGCACGGCCAGCGTCGACGCGAGTTTCACCAAGAACGAGTCGTGGGTTTCGGGCCTCGGTTCATCCACCGCTTTCGCGCAAGCGCCCGACGGACGCATCTTCGTCGCGGAGCAAGGAGGCAAGCTGCGTGTCGTCAAAAACGGGTCACTGCTGCCGGCGGCGTTTCACATCTTCACCGTGGATTCGGCTGGAGAGCGTGGGCTCCTGGGCGTGGCCTTCCACCCGAACTTCACGACCAACGGCTACGTGTATGTCTACTACACGTCCACGACCGGCGGGGCTCACAACCGCATCAGCCGGCTGGTGGCGAGTGGCGACGTCTCCAACGGCACCGAGGTGATCCTCGCCGATCTGCCCGCGTTGTCGGCGAGCGCCACCAACCACAACGGCGGTGCCATTCACTTCGGCACCGACGGCAAGCTCTACGCAGGTGTCGGCGACAACGCAAACGGTGCGAAGGCACAGGACGTGAACGACCCATTCGGCAAGATGCTGCGTTTCAACGACGATGGCAGCATCCCGAGCGACAACCCCTTCTGCACCACCGCAGCGACGCTCAAGTGCGCAGTCTGGGCGTACGGCCTACGCAACCCCTTCACCTTCGCCGTGGAAGCCGGGACGGGGCGCATCCACATCAACGACGTGGGGGAAAGCACCTGGGAAGAAATCGACGTAGGCGGTGCCGGCCTCAACTACGGCTGGCCCACGTCGGAAGGCCCCGACATGACGGCTGGATTCGCGGCTCCGCTCTTCACCTACAAGCACAGCGAGGCCACGCCCGAAGGCTCCGGCCCCGGCGGGTTCTTCACAGGCTTCGCCATCGCCGGAGGCGCGTTCTATCCGGCAAGCGGGCAATTTCCGGCGGCTTATCGAAACAACTACTTCTTCGCGGACTACGGGAGCAAGTGGATTGGGAGATTGGACCCTGCCAACGGCAATGTGGCCTACGCCTTTGCGAACATCGCAGGGAATCCAGTGGACATGATGGTGGGGGCCGATGGGGCCCTCTATGTGCTGACGCAGGGCGGGTCGATCACGAGGATCAGTGCTTCTTGATGGCGCGGCCTCAGAGGCTGAGAGTATTTCGATCATGCCCGCTCATCACGTCGAAAGACGCCTGCTCGTCGTTGCAAATGCTCGCCGTAGCACGAGCTATGGCTGTGCTTTGCGCCTAGATCAGGCGCCTTTTGACGCGCTGCTCGGACACGCTCGAAATACTCTCAGCCTCTCACCTCGGCCAATCGGCAGTTTCATGACGGCCCTGTCGGGCCACTATGGCCAACTAAAACCGCAAAAAATCGGCTTGGTCCCGAATGCACCGAAAATACGGGCTCGGTGCACTTCACCGCCCGTCTTTTGGTCCCTGGTTCCCAGCTTCAAATCGCAACATGACAACCATCCTGCAGCACCTCCCCACCGGCCAGAAGGTCGGCATCGCGTTCTCCGGCGGCCTGGACACCAGCGCTGCACTTCACTGGATGCGCAACAAGGGCGCCGTACCCTATGCCTACACCGCGAACCTGGGGCAACCCGACGAACCGGACTATGACGACATCCCCCGCCGCGCGATGCAGTACGGCGCCGAAAAGGCCCGACTGATCGACTGCCGTGCGCAGCTGGTCTCCGAAGGCATTGCCGCGCTGCAGTGCGGCGCTTTCCACATCTCGACCGCTGGCGTCACGTACTTCAACACCACGCCCATCGGGCGCGCCGTGACCGGCACCATGCTCGTGGCCGCGATGAAAGAGGACAACGTCGACATCTGGGGCGACGGGTCCACCTTCAAGGGCAATGACATCGAGCGCTTCTACCGTTACGGCTTGCTGACCAACCCTGCGTTGCGCATCTACAAGCCCTGGCTCGACCAGGCCTTCATCGACGAACTGGGCGGTCGTGCCGAAATGTCGGCCTTCATGACCAAGGCGGGCTTCGGCTACAAGATGTCGGCAGAGAAGGCGTATTCGACCGACTCGAACATGCTGGGTGCCACGCACGAGGCCAAGGACCTCGAGCACCTGAACAGCGGCATGACCATCGTGCAGCCCATCATGGGCGTGGCCTTCTGGCGCGACGACGTCGAAGTCAAGCGCGAGACGGTGACGGTGCGCTTCGACGAAGGCCAGCCCGTCGCGCTGAACGGTCGCGAGTTTGCAAGCGCCGTCGACCTGCTGATGGAAGCGAACCGCATCGGCGGACGCCACGGCCTGGGCATGAGCGACCAGATCGAGAACCGCATCATCGAGGCCAAGAGCCGCGGCATCTATGAGGCCCCGGGGCTCGCGCTGCTGTTCATCGCCTACGAGCGCCTGGTGACCGGCATCCACAACGAAGACACCATCGAGCAGTACCGCGAGAACGGACGCCGGCTGGGCCGCCTTCTCTATCAGGGCCGCTGGTTCGATCCGCAGGCCATCATGCTGCGCGAAACTGGGCAACGCTGGGTGGCGCGCGCCATCACCGGCGAAGTGACGATTGAACTGCGTCGCGGCAACGACTACTCGATCATGAACACCGAGTCGGCCAATCTGAGCTACAAGCCCGAACGGCTGACCATGGAAAAGGGCGCATCCACCTTCTCGCCGCAAGACCGCATCGGCCAGTTGACGATGCGCAACCTGGACATCGAAGACACCCGCAACAAGCTTGCGACCTACACCGCTGCAGGCTTGCTGCTGCCAGGCAGCGGCTCCGACCTGCCCCGCATCAAGAACGAAGAGTGAGCCTCATGACCATCGACAAGATTCAAGCCACCGTCAACACGCGTGCCAACGTCTATTTCGACGGGAAGTGCGTCTCTCACAGCATCGAACTGCCCGACGGCACGAAGAAGAGCGTGGGAGTGATCCTGCCTTCGACGCTCAAGTTCAACACTGGCGCCCCGGAAGTGATGGAACTGGTGGACGGCGAATGCCGCGTGCGTCTGGCTGGCTCCGAGACCTGGGCGACGTATGCGGGCGGCCAGTCATTCGATGTTCCCGCCAACTCATCGTTCGACATCGAGACGACCAAGACGCTGCATTACGTCTGTCATTTCGCTTAATGACTCCCTCCTCCGCGCCACGCCGTCCGCCCTGCCGGGGCTGAAACGGACCGCTCCATAAGACCAAAGGACCAAAGAAATAGGCCGCTGCACATGCAGCGGCCTTTTCTTTCTAGGACTTGAGCCGGTGACTAGCCGGCCCTGCTTCAGGCCCCCGCCCTTTGAAGCTTGGCTGCCAGCGCTTGTGACAAGGTGTCGGCGCTGTCTTGCAAATGGGCCCGGGCTTCGGGGCCCAGGCCATTGCGTTTGGATGCGGCATTGATACGCACGAGCAGCGATTGCGCCTGCGAACGAACCAGACTGCGCGCATCGGCGCGGCTGAGGCTCGACGGGCGCAGCACCATGTTCGCCACCCGGTTCACATGCTCGCGCTGCAGTTCGCGACGAAGTGCGGGAATATCGCCGCCAGTGGCGAGTTCGCTCCACACCGACTTGTCGAGGCGCCCATAAAGCTCCAACAAGTGCATCGAATCCTTCGGAGACTTCTGTTCGCTGTCCAGCAGGCGCGAGGCAACGCTGTCGCTCAACAACTGGTTGATCACGCCACGCTGAAGTTCGATCACCTGCGAAGCGAGCGAGAAGTCGGTCGCCGCCGCCGATTCGCCCTGGAAGACCGCGTCGGTGCGTTCCTGGTAGTCGACAGTGAGCTTGCGCTGCAGCGTCGCCGACAATTTGAAGCTGTCGGCCGACAGGAAGCCGGTGGCGAGAATGTCGAGCGCGGCGCGCTGGTCGTTGCCGGGTACCGGCGCGAGCGGGTCGCGGCCGCTGCCCGAATGATCGCGCAGGGTACGAACGCCGCCAATCTGACGGGTGAGCGCATTGGCGGCCCGGAACATGTCACGCAGCGCGAATGAGACCGAGCGACGCAGCACCGAGTAGTCCTGGTCGGCGGCAAGCTGCCGATGTTCCTGGCGGACGAGCACGTCGCGGGCGATGGCCAGGCGCTTCCTGGCGAAGGCGATCACGTCCGAACCGAGGTCGAACTGCAGGGATTCTGGGTCGACGCCGAGGAAGTTGTCTTCGTCGGTGCCGTAGGCCAGTTGCGGCTCGGCGCTGCGAGAGGCGATCTTCGACAGCTCGGCGTCTTCCTTGCCAATCTCGATCGGCTTGTAGGCGTATTCGATGGCCCAGTAGTCATAGGGGCCAAGCGTCGTGTTGAACGGTGCCGGTTGCTTGTCCTTGGGCGTGCCGGGCGCGGCGAGGTTGACCGCCGCGTACTCCATCACAGAGCCGGTGATGCCGTGCTCTGCCGTGAAGGCCGGGTCGGACAATTGCTTGTCGTTGTAGATGCGCGACGACCGGAAGTTGTGGCGCAGGCCGAGGGTGTGACCCACCTCGTGCATGGTCACGTCCTTGAGATAGTCGTAGACGAACTTCTCGGCTTCGGGACTCGACGGGTCGATGTCGCCTCGCGCTTCAAACACGTCCATCGCGTAGCTCAACTGCTCAGCCGCCTGATCGGCGAATTCGCAGAAAGCGATGGATCGGCCACGCAATCCAGTCGCCGCGTGGTCATGGTCAGCCTCGCCGGATTCGCCGCTCGCCCTGGCCGTCAATACCTGCGAACGCAGCGCGCGAAGGTTGCGCGAGGACAGGCTTTCGACGCCAATGTCGGCATCGAGGATCTCCCCGGTGCGCGGGTCGACATGGGTCGGCCCGATGGCGCCGAAGCTCGTTCCCGAGTTGGTCATCCAACGGATGGAGGCGCGACCGAAATCGAGCGTGTCCCATTCGGCGTCTTCGGGCTGCACTTCGACGCGGACCGCGTCCTTGAAGCCGATCTTTTCAAAGGCCTTGTTCCACTCCAGCACACCTGCCGTGATGGGCGCACGGTACTTCTCGGGAATCGTCTTGTCGAGCCAGAAGGTGATGGGCTTGACCGGCTCCGACAGCGCCGCAGTCGGGTCTTTTTTCTCCAGCCGCCAACGGTTCACGAAACGCTGGCGCGGCGTGCGCGCCAGGTCGTCGCTGAAGTCCATGATCGCGCTCGTGAAGTAGCCCACGCGGGCATCGGCCTTGCGCGGCTTCATGGGCTGCTCGGGCAGCTTGGCAAGCGAGTAATGGAAAGTCATGAACATGCTGCGCGGATCGGCCAGCGATCGGGGCACGCTCGGGCCTGCGCTGCCCATGCCGGCCGACGGCGACTGGATCGAGCCGGTCGCGAAATGGTTCATGACTTCAAGCACCACGAGGTCCGGCGTGGCACGTACCGCCGTAATGGCCGAGTTGCGGGTGTCGAGCGAATATCCCTGGTGGTAGCGGCGCTGCAACTGCGTTCCAGTGCCGAGCATGTCGTTCACGAAGAGGGCATTGGCCTCGACGAGAATGGACTTGCGCTCCGGATGAGGTTGGCTCAGCACGCTTGTACTGGCAATCAGACTCGGCGAGAAGGCGGCATCCACGGCACGGCCGGTGGCCGTGTTGGCCTTGGCGACGAACTCAGTGTTCTTCGCCAGCATCTGCAGGTTGTTGTGGATGCGACGGAATTCGATGACGACTTCCTCGCCCATCAGCCCGCCATAGAACGAACCTTCGCCAATGCCGGTCTTGGCTTTTGGCGACATGAAAAATGGCGTGTCCAGGTCAGACGGCGTCAGCTCGAGCCAGACCTTGTCGTCCTTCTGCCAAAGCGTGAACAAACCGTCGATCCGCTTGGCGTCCTTGATGACCTCGGCGAAGGGCTTCAGCCCACTGGAAGCCGCTGCTGCCGCCGTGGCCGCAGCGCTCCCTTTCGGTGCGGACGCGCTCGTTGCAGGTGACGGGGCCGAAGCCGCAGACAGCACCGCGCCCACGCGACTTTCTGCCTCTCTCGCTGGTGCTGACGTGTGCGCACTCGGCACACTCGCACAACCGGCGAGCATGGCGATCAATAACGGAGAAGCGAAATGCGCACAGCCGGCGCGCGGCGATTTGAGATGCTTCATGGCGACCGCAAAAGTACAACGAGGGCGATCGAAGCATCGTTCGTGCCGCCCTTCTGCGCCCGACTCGGGTCAGATTGGTGACAAGATTTTGCAGCCAGTGACTGCAGGTGTCATCCGTAGAAGTCCGCCTGCGTCACCGTGAAACTATTTCAAAGCCTTGAATCGGACTCGCTTCGGACGCGCTCCTTCCTCGCCGAGGCGCTTCTTCTTGTCGGCTTCGTACTCTTGATAGTTGCCGTCGAAGAACACCCATTTCGAGTCGCCTTCACAGGCAAGAATGTGAGTGGCGATGCGGTCGAGGAACCAGCGATCGTGGCTGATGACCATGACCGTTCCCGCGAATTCCAGCAACGCATCTTCGAGCGCACGCAAGGTTTCAACGTCAAGGTCGTTCGACGGTTCGTCGAGCATGAGGACGTTGCCGCCGCTTGCCAGGGTCTTGGCTAGATGTAGCCGGCCCCGCTCACCGCCCGACAGGTTGCCCACGAGCTTTTGCTGGTCATTGCCCTTGAAGTTGAAGCGCCCGAGGTAGGCGCGCGAGGGCATCACAAACTTGCCGACCGTGATGTTGTCGAGGCCGCCGGAGACATCCTGCCAGACGGTCTTGTCGCCCTCCAGGCTCTCTCGACTCTGATCCACGAAAGCCATCTTCACTGTCGGGCCGATCTTCACGTTGCCGCTGTCCGGCTTTTCCTTTCCCGAAACCATGCGGAACAGCGTCGACTTGCCGGCGCCGTTCGGGCCGATGATGCCGACGATGGCGCCCGCCGGCACTTTGAAGCTCAGGTCGTCGATCAGCACGCGGTCGCCAAAACTCTTGCTGACGCCTTCGAACTCAATCACTTCATGGCCCAGGCGGTCTGCCACAGGAATGAAGATTTCATTGGTTTCGTTGCGCTTCTGGTATTCGACGTCCGAAAGTTCCTCGAAACGAGCCAGACGCGCCTTGCTCTTGGCTTGGCGGCCCTTGGGGTTTTGGCGAACCCACTCGAGCTCCTTCTTCATCGCCTTGGTGTGGGCGTCTTCGCTCTTCTGTTCCTGCTCGAGGCGTGCCTCCTTCTGCTCCAGCCAGTTGCTGTAGTTGCCTTTCCAGGGAATACCCGATCCACGGTCGAGTTCGAGAATCCACTCTGCCGCGTTGTCGAGGAAGTAGCGATCGTGGGTGATGGCCACCACGGTGCCGGGGAATCGGCCCAGGAACTGCTCCAGCCAGTCGACCGACTCGGCATCCAGGTGGTTGGTGGGTTCGTCGAGCAGCAGCATGTCGGGCTTGGACAGCAGGAGGCGGCACAGTGCGACTCGACGCTTTTCACCGCCAGACAGCAGGCCGATCTGAGCTTCCCAGGGCGGCAGGCGCAGGGCGTCGGCGGCGAGTTCGAGTTGCAGGTCGGTGTTTTCCGAACCGGCCGCGGCAATGATGGCTTCGAGTTCGCCCTGCTCTGCGGCGAGCTTGTCGAAGTCTGCGTCAGGCTCGGCGTATTCGGCATAGACCTCGTCGAGGCGGGCCTTGGCAGCCAGCACGCCGCCGATGCCCTGCTCCACGGCGTGGCGCACAGTCTGGTCGGGGTCGAGGTGGGGTTCCTGAGGCAGGTATCCGATCTTCAGGCCCGGCATCGCGACGGCTTCGCCTTCGATGTCATTGTCGATGCCGGCCATGATTTTGAGCAGCGTGGACTTGCCCGACCCGTTCAGACCCAGCACGCCGATCTTGGCGCCGGGGAAGAAGCTGAGGGAGATGTTCTTGAGGATCTGGCGCTTGGGCGGAACGATCTTGCCCACGCGATTCATCGTAAAAACGTACTGAGCCATGCTTGGTCCTGTGACGGTCTGAGCTTCAAAAGGGGACGCCTTGGGGGCGAATGGACCGAGGGGCTTCGGCCTGGTGGCCGGCAGGAGCCGGCCCCCCACGGGATTGCTCATTATCGCAAGGGTGGGGACATTCCTTGTGGCCAACACGAAAGGCGGGAGACAAATACACGGTCGCACTGGTCCAGCCGCATCGCCGCGGTCGTGTGCTGTGGCCGTCAGCCTGAGCTGGGCCTGCCACCGGGCGTGTGGATCGGGTTGGCATCCCCTTTGCGCTGGCGGGCCTTGGTATTTTGTCGATCAGCACCAGAAAGCCAGGGCGTTTCAAATCCGCTAGGGGCAGTATCCAAAGCTACAATCCGCCCACCAGCGCAGACTCAGTCACTTCGCTGTCGTCACTTTCGACGCGAGCCATAGCCTCACCAGAGCGCGCTCATCCTCACCCCTCTGCCTGCGACTGGCGCTCCAAGTACGAGCGACAGGCCGATCTCTGTTGGACCCCTCCATGTCTTTCGACTCCCTCGGCCTCGCCGAGCCGCTGCTGCGTGCCGTGCACGAACAGGGCTACACCGTTCCCACCCCCATCCAGGCCCAAGCCATCCCTGCCGTCCTTTCGGGCGGCGATCTCCTCGCCGGCGCACAGACCGGCACCGGCAAGACTGCCGGCTTCACGCTGCCGTTGCTGCAGCGCCTGTCCTCCACTGCCTCAGTGCGCGACGCCAAAGGCCGACTGCCCATCCGCGGGCTCATCCTCACCCCTACACGCGAACTGGCCGCGCAGGTCGAGGAAAGCGTTCGTACCTACGGCAAGTACCTCAAGCTCAGCTCAATGGTGATGTTCGGCGGGGTCGGCATGCAGCCGCAGATCGACAAGCTGCGCAAGGGTGTCGACATCCTCGTCGCCACACCGGGCCGATTGCTCGACCACGCGCAACAGCGCACGCTGGACCTGAGCCACATCGAGATCTTCGTGCTTGACGAAGCCGACCGCATGCTCGACATGGGCTTCGTGCACGACATCAAGAAGGTGCTGGCACTCGTCCCCACGAAGAAGCAGAGCCTGCTTTTTTCTGCGACCTTCAGCGATGAGATCAAGAACCTGGCCGACCGTCTTTTGAACAAGCCGGCGCTGATCGAAGTGGCGCGCCGCAACCAGACGGCCGAACTGATCGTACAAAAGGTCCACCCGGTGGGCCGCGAGATGAAGAAAGACCTTCTGATCCATCTCATCAAGAGCAACGACTGGCACCAGGTGCTGGTGTTCACGCGCATGAAGCACGGCGCGAATCGGCTGGTCGAGCATCTAATTAAGGCCGACGTGAGCGCGATGGCGATTCACGGCAACAAGAGCCAGAGCGCACGCACCAAGGCGCTCACCGACTTCAAGAGTGGCGAGCTGCGCGTGCTGGTTGCCACAGACATTGCCGCGCGCGGCATCGACATCGACCAGTTGCCGCACGTCATCAACTACGAACTGCCCAACGTGCCAGAAGACTACGTGCACCGCATCGGCCGCACCGGCCGCGCTGGCGCGCAAGGCGAGGCTGTCTCGTTGGTGTGCGTGGACGAAGAAGGCTTCCTGCGCGACATCGAGAAGCTCATCAAGCGCGAAATTCCGAAGGAGACCATTACCGGCTTCGCGCCGCATCCCGGCGAGAAGGCCGAACCGATCGTGCTGGGTCGCATGGTGATCGGTGCGGGCGCGGGGCGCGGTGGCCATCGCCATTCGAATGGCGGCGGTGGACGTGGCGGCGATCGCGCCGGCCACCTTGGATCGGATGGACGCAATGGCGGCGGCGGCAACGGTGCACGTCAGGGTGGACAGCAGGCTCGCGGCGGACAGGATGGTCGTCGCGACGGCCGTCCGGCGCAGCCAGCACGTCACGGGCAAGCACACGGCAGCAAGCCGGCTCCGACTGCGCCCGCTCGTGCAGCGCCCCACCAAGCGGCTCCTCGCCAAGCCGCAGCACCGGCACCGCAAGGCCAGCGATCTGAAGCGCGGCGCGACGGCGCGAAGCCGATGCCGCGCCTGACGCAGCCGAAGCGTTGAGGCCACACCCCCTCACGCCGGGGTGACAAAAATCACCCTGCGTAACCGTTCGCGGGCCGTTGGCCTTCAATGCATTCAGCCGACCAATGCGTGCTGGTGTTCATGTCTTCGACATAGCGCTGCGCGTCGCTCAGGCACCTCGAAACGGCGATGACTCGACGGTCTCGCCCGTCTCGGCCGGTTGACGCACTGATGT
This sequence comes from Rhizobacter sp., assembly GCA_021153565.1. Taxonomy (GTDB): domain Bacteria; phylum Pseudomonadota; class Gammaproteobacteria; order Burkholderiales; family Burkholderiaceae_C; genus Albitalea. The sequence continues at coordinate 19,255 of JAJKJU010000235.1, read as the reverse complement.
TGGTGCTGCTCGACTTCAGCGGGTGCGCAGCCTTCGCCGCAGCGTCTGCATCGCCCGCAGCCAATCGCGGCAAACATTGCGGCATGGCCGGCTTGCGCAGCCTGGACGATCAGCGATGGCACCGTCTCGAGACTGTCCGGCGCCGGATTTCGTCACAGTCAAGCGTTTGCTTTCATCTCGATGCGTCTCGACACAGCCCTTGCAGCCTCGAGCGACTAGGGTCGCAGGCTGGAGGTTTTCCGAATGAGCAATACATGGCGCACTGCCTGGCATGGGCAGGACATCGTCGTTTACCGCGACGAAACCGAGGTCGACCGCGTGAGTGCTTCGCAAATCGAACGTGTGGTGTTCGTGTACGAAGGCAGCGGCGAGTCGCCCGGCGATTTGCTGCACGCCGTCGTGGAGACGGCAGAAGACTGTCTGATATTTCCTGCGGAGACGGGGTTTTCCGGCCGCATCAACTTCGAGCGGGTCGATTACTGGGCCGGACGCGGCTGCGTCTATTGGGTCCATCAGTCCCATGCGCCGTTGCCAATGCGCCTGCGGCGGGGTCGATGGTGGCTTCGGCTGTCGAGCGGTCCGGCGTACACGCGCTTGCCTCGTGGCGAAGTGGCTCCGCTGGTCGACCACTGGCCAATGGAAGGTCCTCAAACCTGGGATCAACGCAAGTGGCGACGCATCGAACGCAGCCGGCCATTTGCCGCCAAGCACGACGATCCGGGTCATCATCAGCAGCGGGCCTGACTCTCAGGCAGCAGTCAGACAAATTCATTCCACACCAAAAAACAAACCCGGCCGAGGCCGGGTTTGTTTGCTGCTTGGACGCTGATTAGGCGGCCGGAGCGCTGGCGGCCTTCTTGGCCTTGCTGTGCTTCTTGGCAGCCTTGGCCTTCTTGGCGGGCTTTTCAGCAGCGGCTGAAGCCGCTTCGGCCGTGGCGGCCGGGGCGGTCGCCTTGCCGGTGGCCGGAGCCGAAGCTTGCGCGAAAGCGCCGAGAGAGAAGGTGGCAGCGATCAGGGCAGCGATGAGTTTGGTCATGGTGATCTCCTTGGAATTCGGTTGGACAGAGGTAGAGCCGAAAGCTCCGAGGCACAACGCAGCCTGAACGAGGCCGGTTGACAGCTTTCTTCAAGCCATAAAAAGTGGATGCGATCGAGACTCGTGGAGGCGCAGAACGGGTGTCACGCAGCAGTCGACGGCCCCGAAAAAACCGGTCCAATGGGTCAGAGGATGCGCGGCACATACCCCGGCCACCTCAACTTTGAACGCCATCGCCGCGGCTGAGAGGCTGAGAGTTTTTCGATCCTGCCCGCTCATCACGCCAAAAGACCCCTGCTCTTCGTTGCAAATGCTCGCCATAGCCAAGCTATGGCTGCGCTTTGCGCCTAGATCAGGCGCCTTTTGACGTGCTGCTCGAACACGGTCGAAATACTCTCAGCCTCTGAGCCGGGGTGTTCACTCGAAGCGCCCCTCTCGCAGCCACTTTGTCGCGACCCATTTCTCGCCTTCGAGCACCGGCGCGCCGCCGTGCAAGGACCGAGTCATGGGGTGCGGCCGGTCGTAGCTGAAGAAGATCGCGTTGCCCTTGATCGGACCCACTTCAAAGTTCACGTCTGGGAAGGTTGTGGCACCGCCTCGAGCGGGCGTATTGAGGTACATCACGAGCGTCGCGACACGCTGGCCGCCACGCTTCAGGATGCTGGGCGTGCCGGAGTGCGCCGGGTCGAAATAGTCGTAATGAGCCTTGTACTCGGCACCTGGCCGATAGCGCAGCACCTGCAAGCCTTCACCGTTCTCGAGGGGCCATTGCAGCAAGGCAGCGATGCGTGCCTCGATGCGCGCGCATACAGCGTTCTCTCCGCGGTTGAAGAACATGCCTTCGCTCGTGCGTGACGCATTGACTTCGCTGCCGCCGGTGTCGAGGTGAACGGTCTCGGAGCGCGCGAGCCGCTTGGTCGCCAGGTCCACCATCTCGTCGCATTCGTCGTGTGACAGCAGCCCACCAAACACGACGACGCGGGGATTGCGCATGCTGCTCAGTATCTGCACTTCGCGGTCGCCCGCCTTCACCACCACCTCGCCTGCCATCATGAGCGGTTCGGGCACCACCACCGGCACGGGCAGGCCGTTGGCCTTGGCGTGGTCCACGAGGAAGCCGCGCAGGGTTTCTTCGAGTGCGACGACTGCGACCTCTTCCTGCCAGCCACTGTCGATCATGGACTTGAGCACGGCGTCAGGCGGTTGGCCGGCCTGCGCCTGAGCCACGATCCACTGCCTGAGTTCGGGGGTGACCTGCTGAGTCTGCATCATCTGGCGATTTTGCCGGATGTGGCTGGGCTGTCGACTACGAATTCGAAACGAATCGGACAGACTTCACGCGTTGAACGCATGCGCCCTTTTGCCGTGCAGCAGGCGGGGATTCACCAATGTCGCCGCAACCCATCAGAAACACATCGTTGCCGCAGGCAACAAATTGCAGCAGCATTGACGGGCCGCAGGTCGGCGATGGGGTGGTTGCTGCGGACGATCAGGCTTCCAGCCTGCGCCTGAAGACCAGGCGGTCGGGCTCAGAGACCGCGGCGTCGAAGGCATAGCCGTCGAGGTCGAACCTCTCGAGCTTTCTGGGCGTGGCGATGCGATGCATCACGGCATAGCGCGCCATCAAGCCGCGCGCCTTCTTGGCGAAGAAGCTGATGATCTTGTACTTGCCGCCCTTCCAGTCCTCGAACACGCAATCGATGACGCGCGCCTTCAAGACCTTGCGGTCGGCGGCGCGGAAATATTCCTGCGATGCGAGGTTGACGATGATTGGCGACTGGCTCTCGGCCACGTGCGCGTTCAGGTACTCGGCGATGGTGTTGCCCCAGTACTCATAAAGGTTCTTCCCGCGCGCAGTCGCGAGCGATGTGCCCATTTCGAGCCGGTAAGGCTGCAGCTTGTCCATGGGACGCAGCACGCCGTACAGGCCCGACAGTATCGCCACGTGCTGCTGCGCCCAAGCCAGTTCGTCTTCACCGAGCGTCTTCGCATCTAGCCCGTCGTACACGTCGCCGTTGAAGGCCAGCACAGCCGGCTTGCTGTTCTTTGCCGTGAACTTCGGCGACCACGCTGCGTATCGGTCCACGTTGAGCGCAGCAAGAGGTTCGGACAAATCCATCAACTCCGCGATCTGCGCAGTGTTCTTGGTCTTGAGAATGTCGATGAGCTCGGACGATTGCGCAATGAATTGCGGCGTCGTGGCGTTCTTGTTCGAAGCGGGAGTCTCGTAGTCGAGCGACTTGGCGGGTGAAAGTAGATAGAGCATGCCGCGGATTATCTGGGGCACTGCAAGGTGGGCAAATCGAAGCGTGGCCCCTTCCTGATTGCACCGCTCACCTGAAATTCCGGCTCTTGCTCACCAGCCCCTGCAGCAATTCCGAATGATCGATGAGCCTGGAGGCGACGAGGTGCATCACGTCACCTTCGCGCTGCCATTGCCCATAGACGGTGAGCATTGTGGAGCCGAGCAAGGCCCGACGTTGCGACTCGACGACAGCAGGCCAGACGATCACGTTGACGGCGCCAGTCTCATCTTCGAGCGTGACGAAGACCGTGCCCTTCGCAGTTTCTGGGCGCTGGCGATGCGTGACGAGGCCGCTCGCGCGTGCGAGGCGGCCGTTCGGGTAGGTGCGCAGGACCGCCGCCGGCTGCACCTTGAACGCCGACAACTCCTCGCGCAGCAGCGACAAGGGATGCCGATTGAGCGTCAGGCCGAGCGCCCGGTAGTCGGCAAGCGTGTTTTCGACTTCACTCGGCGCTTCCAGCACCGCGGGCACCTCATGCACCCGCGTGGACGACAGCATCTCGGTAGGACGGGTGTCGATGCCCGCCACCGCCCAAGCCGCCTGATGGCGGTTGCCGGTGAGCCCTTGCAGCGCATCGGCCTGCGCAATCACTCGCAACTCATGAGCATTCAAACGGGCCCGTCGAGCCATGTCTTCGATGGTGGTGAAGGCCTCTTCGTTGCGCGCATCGACGATGCGCTTGCCAGCGTCTTCCGACAAGCCGCTGATGCGATTGAGGCCGAGCCTCACGGGCGCCAGAGGCGCATGATGGTCGTGCGGATCATCGGTCGCGGCCACACCTTCGAGCACGCAGTCCCACACGCTCACCCGCACATCCACCGGCAGCACCGTCACGCCATGCTCGCGTGCATCGCGCACCAGTTGCGCCGGCGCATAAAAGCCCATCGGCTGGCTGTTGAGCAGCCCCACCAGAAATGCGTCGGGGTGATGGCACTTGATCCAGCTGCTGTCGTAGGCCAGCAGTGCAAAGCCTGCCGCGTGACTCTCCGGGAAGCCATATTCGCCGAAGCCTTCGATCTGCTTGAAGATTCTTTCGGCATAGACGCGGTCATAACCCTTCTCCTCCATGCGCCCCACCAGCCGCTCGTGAAACGGCCCGAGCCCGCCCTTGCGCTTCCACGCCGCCATCGCTCGGCGCAAGCGGTCGGCTTCGCCGGCGGTGAAGTCGGCCGCCAACATTGCGATCTGCATCACCTGCTCCTGGAAGATGGGCACGCCTTTCGTGCGCATGAGCGCAGGGCGTATCTCCTGCGGGCAATCGATCTCTTCGTCGCGCAGCTTGCGGTTGTGCAGATACGGGTGGACCATGCCCCCTTGGATCGGCCCGGGCCGCACGATGGCGACTTCGACCACCAGGTCGTAGTAGGTGCGCGGCTGCAGCCGCGGCAGCATGCTCATCTGCGCTCGGCTTTCGATCTGGAAGACACCCACCGTGTCTGCCCGGCAGATCATGTCGTATGTCGGCGTGTCGTCGTCCGGAATGTCTTGCAGCCGGTACACACGGCCCAGCTTCTGCCCCACGAATTCGAGCGAACGACGCAGCGCGCTCAGCATGCCGAGGGCGAGGATGTCCACCTTGATGAGCCCCAGGGCATCTAGGTCGTCCTTGTCCCATTGCACGACGCTGCGCTCGGGCATGGCCGCGTTCTCGACCGGCACGAGCTGCTCGATCTGATCGCGTGCAATGACGAAGCCGCCCGGGTGCTGCGACAGGTGCCGCGGAAAGCCGATCAACTGATGCGTGAGCTCGACCCACAGCCGCGTGATGGGCGCATCGGGATCGAAGCCGTTTTCTCGCAGGCGCTCGGGACTGATGCTGCGCCCGTCGAACCAGTGCTGCCCCTTCGCAACTGCATCGATGCGCTGCAGGTCGATGCCCAGCGCCCGGCCCACGTCGCGCACCGCTGAACGCGGCCGGTAAGAGATGACGACTGCGGTCAGCGCAGCGCGGTGCCGTCCGTATTTCTTGTAGATGTACTGGATGACTTCTTCTCGCCGCTGGTGCTCGAAATCAATGTCAATGTCGGGCGGCTCGTTGCGCTCGGCGCTGATGAACCGCTCGAAGAGCAGCGACGCGCGGCGAGGGTCAACCTCGGTCACTTCAAGGCAATAGCAGACCAGCGAGTTGGCCGCACTCCCGCGGCCCTGGCACAAGATCTTCTGCGCCCGCGCCCAGCGAACGATGTCGGCCACGGTGAGGAAGTAAGGCTCGTAATTGAGCTGGCGAATCAATGCAAGCTCATGCTCGATCTGTCGCTGCAGGTCTTGCGGAAGGCCATTCGGAAAGCGCTTGGGTACACCCGCGTAGGTCAGATTGCGCAGATGACTCGTCGGCGTCTCGCCCGGCGGGACGATTTCTTCAGGGTATTCGTACTTGAGTTCGGACAAGGAAAAACTGCAGCGTCCGGCCAGCGCCAGCGTGTTCGCAAGCCATTCCGGTTCGTACAGTGCAGCCAAGCGACCGCGCGAACGCAGATGCTGCTCGGCGTTCGGTTCGAGCTGCAAGCCGCATTGCGCCACAGACATGGAAAGCCGCGTGGCAGTGAGCGTGTCCTGCAGCGGCTTGCGCGAACGCACATGCATCAACACGTCGCCGGCGGCCACGATGGGCAAGCCGGTGAAGTCGCAGACGCGCCGCACCACGTCCAGCAAGTCGTCGTCACCGGCACGATGCAGAAGTTCGATCGCGATGAAGGCGCGCTCTTGGAACCAGGTCTTGAGCCACATCGCGTGTGCGAAGACCTCTTCGAAGGGCTGCGATGCATCCGGCACGAGCAGCGCGAGGCAATCGGGCAAGCCGGTCAGCGTCGGCGCGTTCGGCACCCTGCCTTCGACATCCGTCGGGTGTGCGAGGTAGCTGCCCTTCTCGGTGCGACGACGCGCCACCGTGATCCAGTGCGCGAGGTTGCCGTAGCCTCGCCGCGTTTGTGCGAGCAGCACGATTCGCGCATGGGGCGTGCCGCTTTCTGCCAGCGTGAGCCGCATCTCGGTGCCGATGATCAGGTGCAGCTTCAGTCGCTCGGCTTCGGTGTGCGCTCGCACCACGCCCGCGACCGAGCATTCATCGGTGATGGCGAGTGCGCTGTAGCTGAGTTCTTGCGCGCGCTCGACCAGCTCTTCGGGGTGAGAGGCACCCGTCAGAAAACTGAAATTGCTCCGGCAATGGAGTTCGGCGTAGGGTGGGAGCAACATCGCTGCGGCCACTGGATTTCGAGCTTGAATGGTACTGTATATCCATCCAGTGATTCCGCCAGCGGTGGGGACACTTAGAGGCTGAGAGTTTTTCGATCATGCCCGCTCATTACGCCAAAAGCCCCCCCTGCTCGTCGTTGCAATTGCTCGCCATGGCCAAGCTATGGCTGCGCTTTGCGCCTAGATCAGGCGCCTTTTGACGTGCTGCTCGGACACGTTCGAAATACTCTCAGCCCCTTAGACTGTCCATCGAAGATTTTCACGTACCCCTCCGAACAAATAAGCAACCCACTTCACCCAGGACAAACCATGCAACTCATCGGCATGCTCGACTCACCCTACGTCCGCCGTGTGGCGGTCTCCCTCAGGCTTCTTGGCCTCCCTTTCGAACACCGGTCGATCTCGGTGTTTCGCAACATCGAGCAGTTTCGCGAGATCAATCCCGTGGTGAAAGTGCCCTCCCTCATCTGCGACGATGGTGAAGTGCTGATGGACTCGACACTCATCCTCGACTACGCGCAAGCCCTGGCGGCACCACGACGCAGTCTGATGCCGACCAGCATCACGCAGCGACAGCACGAATTGCGCGTGATCGGGCTGGCGCTTGCGGCGTGTGAGAAGTCGGTGCAGATCATCTACGAACGAGACTTGCGACCTGTCGAAAAGCAGCACGAACCTTGGATTCACCGTATCAACTGGCAACTTGCCGCCGCCTACGCCGCGCTCGAAGCCGAGCTGCAACGCCAGCCGCTTTCGGTCACAAGCGCAACGATTTCTCAAGCCGGTGTGACGACGGCCGTCGCTTGGCAATTCACGCACATGGTGCTGCCGGGTGTGGTCGATATTGCCGCGCATCCGGCGCTGCAAGCACACTCGACAAAGGCTGAGCAACTCGAGGAGTTTCTAGCCGCACCGCCGAAGTGAGAAAGACTGGCCCTATCGCCGCGATGACACATGATCCGGCACCTTCAACGATTCGAATCTCAATGAATACTTTGCTGATCCGTGCGGGCCTCGTGATGTGCCTCGTGCTGCCTCTTGCTGCAAATGCCCAGGTTGCGGTGACGCCGCAGCCCGATCAAGAACTGCTTCTCTCAAGCCCCGATCCGAAACTCGCGGCCAACAAGCGCCTTGTCTACGACTTCTGGCGCGAGGTCTTCGAAAGTGGTCACATGGAACTTGCGCCGAAGTACATGGCCGAGAGTTACATCCAGCACAACCCGAACGTGGCAACCGGGCGAGCTGCGTTCATCGACTTCTTCTCCCGATTCGCGAAGGCCAAGCCCATCGAGCCGCGCATCAAGGCACCGGTGGTGTCCATCGTGGCGGAAGGCGACATGGTGGTGCTGAGTTTCGTGCGCGAAGCTGCCGATCCGAAGGACCCGGCAAAGAAGTACACGACCACTTGGTTCGACATGTTCCGCATCGAGTCCGGGAAAATTGCGGAACATTGGGATGCGGCACAAAAACAGTGACTGTGGGTGATAGAGAACGCCCCGCATGTGGATCTTCATGCATTTTCCCCAGCGAACTACGAGACGAGACGAGAGTCGCAACCCTTCTTGCCTTCACCTGCGCAGGCCAAAGTGATTCGCAGACGACCCTGGAGCGAGTTCATCCGAAAAAGGAAAGATGGTGGGCGAACTTGTTCGCTTCGGTGGCACTGGTGCTCGCTTGTGGAACGACGACTGCCCGAGAGAGAGCCAACTTTTTCAACGACCCGTTCATCCAGGCCACCGACGGCATTGCGTCTTGCCCCGTCCCTGAGGGCCCCGTGATCACCGAAGCGCAGATGCGGTCCCAATCGCACTCGCGCGCCGAGCGCGGCACGAGTTGCTATCAGTCGGGTCGATGTCGTCTGCCGAACTCTTATCTCTACGACAAGGAAATCATTCCCCGCGTCAAGAAGGCGATCGACGCTGATGGCGGCTTCGTCGACACCAGCGTCTGGGCCGAAGGGCAGCGGAGGTGGGTCTGGCTCAAGGGTTGTGTGCGCACACAGGCACAGGCTGACGCCCTGGAGCGACTCATTCGAAGCATCGATGACGTAGAAGGCGTGATTAACCAACTCACCGTTCAACCGCCCTGAGTCCACTCGGGGGCACGGCTGTGGATTGAAGCACTCAATTCATTGGCCCCGATGTCGCGCTTCGTTCTTGAAAGCTATTGAAAATTAGATCCGGCGATAGGGTGTTATGTCTCGATGGTGAGCGCCGGCCGGCCCAAACATCGGTGACCGTGGCCCGGTCAAATTTCATGATGTTTTCTTCTCGCCAACCCTTTGCACCCCGCTCGCGAAGGGCGATGTGGGCAACGTCATTGTTAAATTCTGTGACGTACATCGATCTCAGCATGGCAAAAGGAGCGGAATCGATCCCGTGGTCGAATTGCACCTCCAGGATGAGCCGGTTCTCATCAACCGAATCCAACTTCAATGTGGCCTTTCCGCCGCGTTTGAATTGCAGCGTGAACGTGCGCATTTCCGGATCAAAGCGGATCTCCTCGATGTCCACGACTGGCCGCCCCTGCATTTCAACAGGACCAACCAGGAACGAGCTGCCGAAAGGTGTATCCGTAGCCCAAAGGGACCGCGGCGAAAGAGGGCGGGCTCGCCAGTAGCCATCCTGTGGATAAAGCACCAGAACCTCCTCCTTGTGTCCTGCGCGGCCCACATGTACCTGCAGCAGGTGCAGATTCCTTTCGACCCGGTTGCCGATGCGCACTATGGCGGTCGTCGGGCGCCAGAACGTTTTAAAGGTGTGGCCAATGATCTGCAAACCCGCGTCCCGGTAGAGCATCATTTGCCGCTGCTGGCCAAGCGGTGCTGTATATACGGGGTCATCAGACATCTCACACGCAGTCCAGTCCGGCTCCCAGTTGTTGCGATGCCCCGACGATAGATAGATTGGATGTGCCGCCTCGATGCGGAAACTTCTCACTTCTGAACTTGCAAAAGAGATGGCCACGTTGTCTTTCTCAGCGCAGAGAACTGGCTCACTTTCGTTGACGACATTGACGGCAATGCCGTTGACGGGGACGGCTAAGACCCTCTGCGGAAGCAGTGCAACGCACATCGCAATGCAAATCAGCACAGCTTCGAATGGAGCAAGTAAAACGGTTTTCATGAGATTTGCCAATTTGAGGATTTTCCGCAATCGTAGCGATGGATTGATAGACCATCCTCGGTGCGGTGCCCTTAGGTCATGCGTAGCGGCCAAAGTAAGTGCCATTCGCCTTATGGATTTGGCCCGGAATAGGGCCAAATCCTTGGTATTGGTGGCACATCGACGACTTTCTTCCAAAGTTCGCTGAGGCGACAGCGCTCACATGACAGGCTATTCATTCGAGCGAGAATGCTCGCTATCCAATGCCGGAGTTGCCGTGTCCATCCTCGTCCCCATGACCGCTGAAAGCTATGCCACATTCTGGGAAGCGGCTGTGTCGGGCTACGCAGAGCAGAACATCGCCTGCGGCCGCTGGCCTGCAGAACGCGCGTTGGAACGCTCGCGGGCAGAGCATGACAAGCTGCTGCCGCAGGGACTCGACACACCGGACCACTACCTATTCGACATTCGGGATCTGCAATCGAACACGCTGTTGGGTTCGTTGTGGGTCGCCGAAGCTGATCGAGCCGGTGTCCGCATCGCCTTCGTGTATGCCGTGCGCATCTTCCCCGCGTTTCGCCGACAAGGCCATGCAAAGCGTGCGTTCAAGGCGCTCGAGTCCTTCGTGAAAGGCCTCGGACTATCAACCATCGGGCTGCATGTGTTCGCGTTCAACACCGAGGCGCGTGCGCTGTACGAGTCGCTGGGTTACGAAGTCACGAGCCTCAACATGCACAAGTACCTGAACGATGCGAGCTATTGATCTTGCCTGCAGGATCCTGAAAGTCAACCACGCTGGCGAGCCTTGCGCCATCAACATGAAACTGGTTCCCAAGAATCCCGTCATCCTGCTTCGCCACTCGAAGCTCGGCTATGTCACTGTGAGCCAGGGATTCTCGTTGTCGGCCTTCTTTTTGGGGTCAATCTGGGCCATCGTGAAGCGCACGTGGCTCGTTTTCGTCGGCCTCTTTGTCGTCGAGGTGGTGCTCTGGTATTTGAACGGAGTCGCGACTGTCAAGCGCGACTTTGTCACTTTGCTCGGGCTGATGCTCGTCAACGTCGCCCTCGCCATCTGCCGCGGCAAGTACGCGAACCGATGGTTGCTGGCTTCCTTGCGGCGGCGGGGCTACGGGCCCTGGCCGGTGGCCGATGACAAGCAAGCCTGAGATGCGCTTCGTCAGCTTCTTTCGAAACCTGAATCTCAGACGGCCGGGAAAGCTCACGAGAGCACATTTCGTTCGACGCATTCGAGCAGGCAGGCGCCGCTGAGGTGCGTTCGCTTTCTCACTCACGACACGGTTGGGATGCTGGTCGCACTGGGGGTCTGAAGCCCACGGCACTTGCGCAGGCAAGGCAATTGCTACGGATGCATGACGAGTGCTCGGCATGCACAATACTCTCGACAGCCCTCACCGGCGTCATCGCTGACGTCATCACCGAGAACACGAGTGCGACTTCGCTTCACCGACGCTGCCGCCCACCACATCCTTGCGCATCCGGGCGCATTCGCGCTGCAAACGCTGAAGGCATTTCGTGCAAACCAGGGGGCCGGTGCGGTGGCCTACTATGCACTGCTCTCGATCGTTCCACTGCTGATCCTCTTCGTGATCGGACTGTCGCACTGGCTCGACCAGGACGTGCTGTTGCAGACCCTGGGCCGCTATCTCGAATGGCTGGTGCCCGGCCAGTCCCGCGCGATCGTGGCCGAGCTCAAGAATTTTCTCGATCACCGGGACGTCATCGGCTGGGTGCTGGGCGTGACGATGTTCTTCTTCAGCTCGCTCGCGTTCACAGTGCTCGAGAACGCGATGTCGGTGATCTTCGTTCACCGCGTGGCAATCCGGCGACGGCGCTTCGCGGTCTCCGCGCTGCTGCCGTATCTCTATATTTTGTCGCTCGGCTTCGGCCTCTTGATCGTGACGCTGGTGTCGGCAAGCCTGCAGGCCCTCGGGCGGGAGAGCATCGACCTTCTCGGGCACGAGTGGTCGTTGAGCGGCATCTCGGGTGTGCTGCTTTACTTGCTGGGTGTTGGCGGCGAAGTGTTCGTGTTGACTTCGGTCTACCTCGTGATGCCGGTGGGCCGCCTGTCGCTTCGACATGCGCTGGTAGGTGGCGTCACCGCCACGGTGCTGTGGGAGATCACCCGCCATATTCTCGTGTGGTACTTTGCCACCCTGTCGCAGGTGAACGTGGTGTACGGCTCGCTCACGACTGCCATCGTCGTGCTGCTGAGTCTAGAGATCGGAGCCACCTTGCTGCTGTTCGGCGCACAGGTGATCTCAGAGTACGAGCGTCTCAGCCGCGGCAAGGTGGAGGCCGAACCCAAGGAATTGCAAACGCGGTCGACACCGCCTGAAGTATCAAAATCCGATACGCAGTAAGACCGAAGCAGCAACGTTTCAGGTGAGTTGCGCGAGGTGGTGGGCACGCCAACAGCCTCTCAGCCGCCCGACCTCCGCAGAGCCGGGTCTCTTCATTCGATCTTGGATGGGGAAACCCTGTCGTCTGAGAGACGGCATGACATACCCAACCCACGCACGGGGTGCTGACAGCTGACGAACTTCGTGCCAGCATCACCGCTCCAAGAACGCCACAAGACCTCCTGGTCACTGTCGTCTGACACATTGCTTGCTGACCAGCCGAGGCACAGGAAGGAGCCATCGCCATGCGAGACCCATTGGTCAGATCGACTCGCGCCCCGGACAAATCTGGGTTCGAACTCGGCGGTTGGCCTTTGCAAGATCTGGCTGATGTCATCGAGCGGGCCTGGGGTGCCGGCCCCGGTGCAATCCATGCACCTCTCGTGCACGACGTCGTTGACATCGTCATTGATGGGCTGGACGCAGGCGAGCTTCGCGTAGCAGAGCGACACGGTGTGGGCCAATGGACGGTCAATCAATGGATCAAGAAGGCGGTACTTCTCTCGTTTCGCCTGAGCGACAACCGGCTGCTTCGTGCCGGTGACCTATCGTTCTTCGACAAGGTTGAATCCAAGTTTGCCGGTCTCGACGAGAGCGACATGCGCGCGAGCGGGGTGCGCATCGTGCCACCGGCGGTCGCGCGCCACGGCGCGTTCCTCGGGCGCAATGTGGTCGTGATGCCCAGCTTCATCAACATCGGCGCTTACGTCGATGAAGGCACGATGGTCGACGGCTGGGTCAACGTGGGCTCGTGCGCGCAGATCGGCAAGAACGTGCACCTCAGCGTGGGCGTGTGCATCGGTGGCGTACTCGAACCGATGCAGGCCCATCCGACGATCATCGAGGACAACTGCTTCATTGGCACGCATTCGTCGGTGGTTGAAGGTGTGGTGGTGGAAGAAAACTCCGTGATCGCGACGGGCGTGCACTTGAGCCAGAGCACCAAGATCCTGGATCGGCAGACGCGGGAAATCAGCCATGGTCGTGTGCCGAGCGGGTCGGTGGTGATTCCGGGCATGCTTCCCGCGACCGATGGCAGCTACAGCACGTCGTGTGCAGTCATCGTGAAGACGGTGGACGAGCAGACAAGGGCGAAGACCAGCATCAATGAATTGCTGCGCTCGTGAGAACTCTCAGCCTCTGAGCTTGTCGAAGCCGCGCTTGGGAGTGCACTTCGACAAGCTCAGTGTGCGAACGGATGTTGGGTTGACGCCTCTCAACCGAAGCGCCCATGCAAAAACCACCCCTGCCCTTCTTGCGCCACCGACATCGGTAGCCGCGCGCGGTAGATCCACACCAGTGCGCCGTCGCTTGCCTGGGCGATGAAGTAGTCGCGCTCGGCCAGGGCGGCGTCCCACCAGCCGGCTTCGATGCGCTCGGGGCCGCACAGGAGTTGCAAGGGGCGGCCGTCGAGCAGCGGACGCAATTGCCATTCAGGCAGAGGCTCGGGTTGCGCAAGCAGCCACACCGGGCGTTGCGGGCCGCGAAAGACGCGGGGTACCGGCTTCGTCGCGCCTCGCGGCGCCGCATCGGCAACACACGCCCCGGTGGCAAGTTCGGGCCGATGGTCTTCCACTTGATGAATCCGCTGCACCTGCTCGCAGCCGAGCCGAGCCTGCAGCCGTTCGATGAGCCGGGTGAGCCCCTCGCGTTCGCTTCGGGCACTCGGAAAAAGCTCGCTGTTGGGCGGGGTACGGTGAACGACATCGGCGCAGGTAATGCGCAGCTCGAGCGTGGGAGCCACGAGTTTCAGGTTCGCGAGCCGTTCGCGCATCAGCACGAGCAGATGGGAGATGTCGCGCGAGGGTTCGGCCAATGCGATGTCGAGCCTGCTGTCGGCAGGCGTCTGCGCGTCGTGCCGATGCCGCGATTCATGCTGCATGTGCAGCGTGAACCGGCTCACCTGCGCATGCTGGGCCGATGCCCACGCCACGAGTCGCGCCAGAAGCATCGACGCGCCGTGCAGCACCTGCTCGGTGGTGTCGGCACGTGCGAAGAGTTCGAGCCGACTGTCGAACGTTTCGCAGAGGCTGACCCAGGTGCGCGGGTCGGGCTTCACGCCGCGGGCGCGATCGATGTCGTCGAGCAGGCCTTCACTGAAACGCCGTGCAAGCCCGCTGCGCGGCAGCCCGCGCAAGTCGGACAGCATGCGCAGGCCCATGCCCTGCAAGGCCTCCCAATGCTCGCGCCCCGGGCCGATGAGCCACACCGGCACGGCGTCGAGCATGCGATTGAGCGCGGACAGGTCGGCGGCGTGGCGGCCTTCGGGCGGATCAGGCATGCATGCGAGCAGGGCCGCGCCCTTGGGCGTAGGCGCACTCGCGCAATGCACCGTGTGACCAAGAGGCACGAGCGCGGCATGAAGCCGTCGAAGCAGCCGATTGCGTCCGCCGAAGTAACGCAGGCTCGCACGCACTTCGAGCAAGACGGTGTGCGGCGCGGCCTGCGAATCTTCGTGGTCTTCGAGCGTGACCGAGGGCGTGAAGGCGAGCGCCGCATGCGCCACGCTCACGATGGCTCGCATGTCGCGCGCGGCATCGGCTTCGCCCAGCACGATGTGGGGTGCCAAGGCGAGTGCGGTGGCGCGCTTGAGTCCGGGGTGCACGCCCAAGGCTTGCGCGGCGGCGTTGGCGCTGACGATGCAATGCATGTCCACCAGGGCGATGGGCTGCGGCGCTGGATCAACACCTTCGGCCTGCCGCGGCAAGGTGGCCGCGAAAGACTCCAGCGACAACATCGGCAGGTGCAATGCAATCCACAACATGAGCATTGAATCCGGAGCTTGTGCAAGACATGGTGCCGCAATCAGCCTCCCTCTCAGAGGCTCTCTCAGAGGCTGAGAGTATTTCGAGCGTGTCCGAGCAGCACGTCAAAAGGCACCTGATCTAGGAGTCTGCGCGGCAGAAGATCGTTGCCGCCGAAAGTGGCAATTTCAGTGGTCGCTGACCCCTTGGCAAGATCGAGAAGATCGATCCTGGGCGATTTTGCGAGGTCGGATTTCGAATGAATATTTCTCAAACCTTCTGCCGCGCAGACTCCTAGGCGCAAAGCGCAGCCATAGCTCGTGCTATGGCGAGCATTTGCAACGACGAGCAGGAGTCTTTTGGCGTGATGAGCGGGCATGATCGAAATACTCTCAACCTCTCAGGACGCGAGATTGATGAAGGTGGCGCCTTGCAAAGCCTGCTGCGACGACGACGGCGTCGGTCGCGCACCCGATGCATCGATGGGCTGGCCCGCGCGCAATCGTGCCGCGGCAGACAGCACAGGCGGCAGTTGCAGGCGCAGTGGGGTTTCAAGCGGCGGGCCGCGGCGTTTGAGCACGCGCACGTCGAGCATGTCGGCCCCGCCCGGACGCAAGGCCAGGCGTAAAGGCGCCGCAGTGGGCCGCTGCTGCGCGGCGGTTTCGCGGATCAAGAAGGCCGGACCGTCATGGGCATGTGCTGCGAGCTGAAGCCGCCGCAGGCGCTCTGCCCGCAGGCGCGGCGGCAACCAGGCAAGCACTGCTCCCACATGGCCGCTCTTCAAGGCCTGTTCCAGTGCCCAGAGGCTGTCGCTTCCCGCCACCACCTTGCAACGGGTGTGGATGACGAGAAGCTGGGCGATGTCGAGCCCCATCTGCGAAAGCGCCCAGGCGCAGAGTTCCTGTGGCGGATCGAAGAGCATCACGAGCCGCCCAGCCTGCTGCACCGAAGCAAGGACGGGGCTCAGCAGACGCATTTCGCCCACGCCGGGATGCGGCAGCAGCAACTCGCTCAACACCCGCCGCGGCCACCCGCCGCCGGGCAGTTCGGCATTGAGTGCAGGGAAGCCACTGGAAACAGCTTGATCTATCTGGCGGCCAAGTTGGTGGCCGAGCCAGAGAGCCGGATGAAGGGTTTCGGGGGCGAGCGGATGCCGATGGGTAGGCACCGAGGCCACACCCGCAGCGCCGCCGCGCGCCTTCGGGGAAGAAGGCGGCACGAAAAGCTGCGAAATGACGGTGGGCAGTGCATCCATGAGATGACTGTATTTTTATACAGTATTTGGCGCAATGGGAGATTTTTGGAGTGAAGACCAGACTGACGTGCTGGATTGCCAAGGACTGCGCGACGGCAGCAACGCGGGTTGCATGTACCTCGTGCAGGCGCGTGACGACAAGATTCACGAATCGATCGACGGCATCGTGCAACTGAGGCTGCTGCTCGTTGAGCCCACCATGGCTTCGGCCGTGATCGCATCGGCGAGACTTGGGAGCTGAAACTTCGCTGACCTGCATGCCAATGTCATCCGACCTGTCATCCGCCCCCTGCCCTTGCGGCTCCAAATTGACTCATGCCGCCTGCTGCGGTCGCTATCACGACGGGCCGCAACACTTGCAAGCACCAAGCGCCGAAGCCTTGATGCGATCGCGCTACAGCGCCTTCGTGCTCGGCCTTCGCGACTACCTGCTCGCGACCTGGCACATCAGCACGCGGCCAGCGGATCTGGAGCCCGATCCGCCGGGGATGAAGTGGTTGGGGCTGGATGTGAAGCGAGCGATCCAGCAGGACGCCGACCACGCAACCGTCGAATTCGTGGCCCGAAGCAAGCTTGCAGGACGAGCGCACCGGCTACATGAACTCAGCCGCTTCGTGCGCGAACAAGGTCGGTGGTATTACGTGGACGGCGATGTCGGCTGAAACGCGACACCACCGTTCGCCCTGACACAATAGGAGTCCGCCTCGCGGCTTCTCTCGTTTCCTTCCCTCGTATCTCATGAATCCCGGCATTCTCAGCGCCGGCCTCGCCTATGCGTGCTGGGGCCTGTTTCCTCTCTACTTCAAGCAGTTGGCGAGCATCGCTCCGATCGACGTGCTTGTGCATCGCATTGTGTGGTCGCTCATCTTCCTGCTGCTCGTGCTGAGCGCGCGCAAGCATTGGTCGTGGCTCGCAGAGGCTGTTCGCAGGCCCAAGGTCATCGGCGCGTTCGCCGTGAGTGCGCTGCTGCTGTCGGCCAACTGGCTCACCTACATCTGGTCGGTCACGCACGGGCACGTGATCGATGCGAGCCTCGGATACTTCATCACGCCGCTTGTGAACGTTCTGCTGGGGTACACCGTGCTCAAGGAGCGGCTGCGTCCGGCACAGTGGGCGGCCGTGGGATTGGCTGCCGCAGGGGTGATGTGGCTTGCCATGCAGGGCGGGCAGTTTCCGTGGATCGCACTGGTCCTTGCCTGCACTTTCGGTGGCTACGGCTTGATGCGCAAGACCGCCACGCTGGGAGCGCTGGAAGGGTTGGCGCTAGAGACAATGCTGCTCGCCCCCCCGGCACTTGCAATGCTCGCGTTTTCTGCAGCGCGCGGCGAGAGCAGCTTTCCGGCGGACAGTGCGCTCGTGAATGCCATGCTGATCGGCATCGGGCCAGTCACCGCCATTCCGCTGCTTCTGTTCGCAGCGGGGGCCCGGCGGATTCGTATGAGCACGCTCGGCATCCTGCAGTACATCGGTCCGACAATCCAGTTCGGGCTCGGGGTGTGGCTGTTCAACGAGCCGTTTGCTGGCCCGCGGATCGTAGGATTTCTGCTGATCTGGGCGGCGCTGGTGATCTACAGCATGGAAGGATTGCTGCAGACGAGCGCGGTGCAGCGGACGGTGCTGGAACCGGATTGATCCGCTGTCATTGAAGGATGAATTACCCGAATCGCACGGCGTAAATCGGCGGCAAGTGATTTGACAGCGTCGCCCATGAATCGCCGGCGTCCCCAGACGCCCACAACCCACCGGTCGTGCTGCCCATCAGCAACTGCTTCCCATCGGGCGCCACCGACAGCCCGTGGCGATAGATGAGGTCGTAGCACGCAAGCTGTGGCAAGCCCTTGCGCAGCGTCTCGAAGCTCTTTCCGCCATCCCGCGTGCGATTGACCGCCAGCGCGCCCGCAACCGGCACGCGCTGCTGATCGGCCACGCCCGGCACGAACCACGCGGTGTCCGCGTCCGACGGATCGACAGCAACCGCGAAACCAAAGCTCGACAGCGGCGAGGTCGTCACCTCCTGCCACGACACGGCATCGTCCACGCTTTTCCAGATACCGTTGTGATGCTGCGTCCACAACACGTCCGGCTTCGCGGGGCAGCGCACGATGCGGTGAGGATCCTGCGTGTTAGGGTTTTCGGCCTGATCAGGCGGCATGTACGCGGCGCGCATGCCAGTGGCCTGCAGCGCCCACGTCGCACCGTCGTCCTTGGTGACCCAGGCGCCGCCACAACTGATCCCGACGAGCATCTCTTCCGGACGCGTCGGATGAGGAGCGATTGAATGGATCCCCGGCACGTCGTAGCCGCCGCCGAACCATTCGGTGCGCTCGGGCTTGTGCCATAGCGCCTCGTTCAACTTCCAGCTCGACCCACCGTCGTCTGAGCGAAACAAGCCGCCCGGCAAGGTCCCCGCCCAGATCGTGCCGTTGCGCGATTCCATCGACCAGATCTGCACGAGCTTCCACGCCACACCTGTCGCCTCTGCCGGTTGCTCCGGATAGGCCGGCGTCGTCACCTCATGCCAGTTCACACCACCGTCATCCGACGCGTGCACCTTCACGCCAAAGTGCCCGAGGTTCAAGGCCGCAAGCATGCGGCTCGATGAGGTGGGCGGCAGCACCATCGACACCGGCTCGCCGAGAAAACTCACGTTGGCGATGCTCCAGTCGGAGCCCTTGCGACGCAATTCGAAAAGCCCCTTGCGAGTGGCAACCCAAGCGCGATCGGTCATGAAAATGTCCCTTTGTGAGAGGATGAGTCGGGTGATCAGCCACCCGACAAGGCCTGCAAGACGTACACCTTGCCGTCAGCACGCAGCGGATCATTCAAGGACACGCGATCGGTGCTGCGGCGGCCGTCGATGAACACAACGACGTTGGCCCGCAGGTGGCCCTGGTCGTCGAGTACGTAGCCGCGAAGGCGCGGGTTCCTGGCGAAGGTGGCTTCGAGGCCGCCCCGCAGGGTCGTCGCATCGGTATCCACGACTGGGGTCTCGGTGAAGCGCCGCAGTTGCGGCGTGAATTCGAAGCGTGCCATGGTCACCATGATGCGCCAACGCCGCGGCGAATTGAATCACCGCCGCCGCGGTTTTTCAGGGCTACCTCAGAGGCTGAGAGTATTTCGAGCGTGTCCGAGCAGCACGTCAAAAGGCGCCTGATCTAGGCGCAAAGCGCAGCCATAGCTCGTGCTATGGCGAGCATT
>JAJKJU010000234.1 GCA_021153565.1 Rhizobacter sp. | reverse complement strand
TCAACCCCGCCTTCTTCATCGCCAAACGGGTGGCGGGGAGGGGTCGAGCAGGTGCAGGCGATGGTGGAGGCCGTCGGGTTGCCTTGATGGAGATGGGTGTGTTTTTTGAGAGACCCCTCACCCCAACCCTCTCCCCCCGCCGGGGGAGAGGGAGCCGCAATGCATTACTTCGAAGCGGGCCATAGCGAACTGGCCTGTATTGCTCCCTCGCCCCCTCGACTCTCCCAGGGGGAGGAAGTAATGCGGATCTCACCCTGGCCCCGAAAGCTACGAAAGCGCTCGCCGTTGGGTTCCGCCTTCTGTCACTGCCATGCCGCTCACCACCCGTCCACCCGCCAGCTTGATCACGCGGTCGGCACTTGCAATGGTCTCCTTGCGATGCGCGACGATGACTCGGGTGAGACTGAGCGTTCGCACCGATTCATTCACGAAGCGTTCGTTGACGAGATCGAGGTGGCTGGTTGCTTCGTCCAGGAACAGGATCCGCGGCTGCCGATACAGCGCACGAGCCAGGAGGATGCGCTGTTTCTGCCCGCCCGAGAACACCGTCCCCATGTCCCCGACAAGCGTGTTGTATTGCATCGGCATGGCGAGGATGTCGTCGTGCATCGCGGCCATGCGTGCGCTGGATTCGATCCTCGATTCGTCGGCCTGCGGATCGAAGAAACAGATGTTTTCGGCAATCGATCCTGCAAACAACTGATCGTCCTGCATCACGCTCGCTACCCCGCTGCGATAGCGGGACAGGCCCAATCGAGCGAGGGGAACGCCATCGATCTCGATGCTGCCCGACGTGGGCTGAAGCAAACCCAGCATCAGCTTGACCAGTGTGGTCTTGCCGCTGCCCGACAGGCCGACGATGGCAATGGACTCCCCCGACTCCACGCGCAGGTTCACGTTGTCGATCAGGTGCGGTTCGGAATCGGCATAGCGAAAGCAGACGTTCTTCAACTCGATGGTGCCGCACACTGGCGCTGCCCCGAGGGCCATCGCTGTGTCGCGCGGCTCGGTCGGCGTCAGCGCAATGTCTGCTACGCGCTCGGTGTGCAACGCCAGCATGCGCATTTCCAGCCCCTTCTCGATCAGGGCCGCCACGCGTTGCACGAACTGCGTCTTGTAGGCGACGAATGCGAAGAGCATTCCCACAGAGAAGCCGGAACCGCCCGACACATCGAGCACCAGGCGCGCGCCCAGCCACACGGTAACGACGTTCTCGATGCCGAACAGCAAGCCGTTCAATCCTTGGTAGAGCAGCGCCAGACGCTGCGTGCGGATCCCGGCGTTGAACTGGTCTACGACGAGGTTTTGCCACGCGGTGGTGCGCTGGTCTTCGCGCGCGAAGAGTTTGATTCCCTGCATGCCGCGCACGGTCTCCAAAAAGTGACTGTGCTGCCGGGCTCCGCGCACGATCTGCTCTTCGCTGGCTTGCCGAAAAGGGCGGTACAGCGCGAAGCGAAGCAACGCATAGAACGTGGCAGCCGCAAGCCCCACGCACGCGAGGCGCGCGCTGTACATGAACATCATCGCCGCCGTGCCCAATGCCATCACACCGTCGATCAGTGCTTCGAGTGCGCTGGTCGTCAAGACGCGCTGGATGGTATTGAGCGAATCGAAACGCGAGACCACGTCGCCGATGTGCCGCTTCTCGAACCACAACATCGGCAAGCGTATGAGGTGGCGAAACAGATTTGACATCAGCTGCAGATTGAGGTTGGTGCCCAGCACCATCAGCACCCAGGCCCGCAATGCGGTGATGCCGGCCGTCAGCAGGGCCAGCAGCAGGAAGCCGACACCCAGCACGCTGACGAGATCGCGGTCTTGCGACACGATGGCTTCATCGACGACCCATTGAAGAAAGAAGGGCGCAACGAGCGCGAAGGCCTGCAGCGTCAAGGCAAGCGCCAGCACTTGAGCGAGCGTCGGGCCCAGTCGGGGCAAGCTGCCCACGAGTTCTCGCAGCCGGATGCTTCGCTTTTCATTCGCCGGCATGAACTCGCATGTCGGCGTCAGTTCGAGCGCCACGCCGGTGAAATGCTTGGAGAAGTCGGCAAGCGGCACGTCGCGCGAACCGATCGCCGGGTCATGAAGGCTGGCCACGCCGCCACGCACGCGCGTGAGCACGACGAAGTGGTTGAAGTCCCAGTGCAGCACGCAAGGCAACTTCAACTCGGCAAGATGATTCATCTCCAGCCGCAAGGGGCGCGCATCGAGCCCCATGGAGCCCGCCAACTGCATCAGGTCTGCCAGTGTCGATCCTTTGAGCGACACTGAATGCCGAGCCCGCAGCGTGGCGAGATCGATGCGGTGGCCGTGGTAGCCGGCCACCATCGCGATGCAGGCGTGGCCGCACTCGGCCGCTTCCGTTTGCAGGATCAGTGGCACGCGGCGTGAAAACGAGAAGTCCAGCATGCTCACACCCGACCGGTGACGGAGAGGATGGGATCGAACAGCCATTCGACCACGCGCCGCCGATCGACCCAGATGTCCGCATCGACCGACATGCCCGACTGCAGTCGCATGGCTTGCCCGTAGGCCTGCACTTGCTGCGCCGGGATGCGCACCGTGACGCGGTAGACCGGCTCCGACAAGGCGACGGGTACGCTGGCTTCATTCGGCTGGATCACGCTTCGACCCACGCGCAGCACCTCGCCCTCGTGGTGTCCGAAGCGCTGATATGGAAAAGCCTGGTAGCGCAGCGCCACCGATTGGCCCGGCTTGATGAAACCCGCCGCGCGCGTGGGTACGAGCAGTTCGGCTTCAAGGGCCGCGCCCTCGGGCAGGATGGACATGAGCGGCGCAGCGGGGTTCACGGTCTGACCCACTTCCGCGAGGATGGTCGTGACGGTCCCATCGGCGGCTGCGGTCAGAACCACGCTGCGCTTGCTGTCGGTTTCCGTGAGCTGTTGGTCGAGTTCCGACATCTGACGGCCAAGTTGCGCAGCAGTGTTGGCACGCTTCAGGCTGCTGCTGGCGAGTTCGGTGCGTGCGGCATCGAGATCTCGAGCGAGCCCCGCCACCGTGCGGTTCAAGTTCGCAAGTTGGCCGCGCTGATCGAGCAGTTCGTCCTGCTTTTGCTGCAGCGCCGCCTCCGACATGAAATGCGATGCGACCAGCCCTTCATGCCGCTTGACAGTGAGTTCGGCGCTGGCAACGCGATGCCCTTGGAGCTCGATCTGCGTTCGTGCCTGTTCGATTTCGGCCGTCAGGCTTCGCACGCGTTGCGCGACCGCGGATGCCGCGAGGCCATCGATCTCTGCTTGCTTTTCCTGCTCGCGTCGCAGACTCTCGCGCCGATCGGTCAACTGGCCGAGCACCGCTGCTTGCGCGTCGCGTGTGGACGCGCTTGAACGGTCGCTCGACACCACCATCAGCACGTCCCCTTGCTTCACCACCTGGCCCTCGATGACGCGGCGTTCGAGCACGGTGCCGGCTTGCGGCGTGAACACCTTGATGAGTCCGCGGTTGGGTGCGAGGTAGCCGACGACGTGTTCCTTGCGCGTGTACTGCGCCCATGCTGCGAAGGCAAGAAACAGCATCGATGCCAAAACCAGCGCGACCACGAGCACGCCCAGACGCGGCGTCTGCGCGATGAGAGGCGAACCGTACAGCGTGTCGCACTGCGCTGCGACCGCTTCCTTGCGGAAACGGATGGGGTTCATTGCGCCGTCTCGAGCGCCGGTTCGCGATGCTGTGCGGTCTTGCCCGACGAGACCTTCGCACCCAGCCAGGCATTGAGCCGTTGCGCTGTCCACCCCAGTTTGTGCGTTACCTGCGCCGCCACCGGCCAGTACCTGAGCCGGTCTTCTTCGAGCGGCCCGTAGTTGATGAAGTAGGCCCGCAGGATTGCCACTGCGCGATGCAGATCGACAGGTCGTGCCTTGATGTTCTTGTCGGTGAACTCTTCGTAGTCGTTCGACGAATGATGAATGAACTTGCTGCCTTGCAGCTTCTGGCACAGGCGCATGTATTCCTTGGTTTGCATGATCCAGAGGTGCCAGAGGTCGTCGATCTCATCCGAGAAGGGAATGCCGCCGTGGCTGTGCGCCGCCATGTTGAGGTACTTCAACAGTTCCTCGATGCGCGCATCGACCTCTGCGCTCGGCAGCGGTGCGAGCTTGCGGTCGAAGTAGTACTTCATCGCGGGTGTGAGAAAGCTGTCGCGCAGTTGCTCGTTGGTGATCATCGTCATGCTCCTGATGAAAAGGCGGGGCGAAGGGAGAGAGGGCCTTCGCCCCGGCACTGTGAAGACCTGGGCAGGACTTCGATCAGTGGCAGCTGCAGCAATGACAGGCGCAGCACCGAATGGTGGAGGCCAGGCCGCCGGCCACTTGCTGGGCTTGCTCGAATTCAAGCTCGAGCATCTTCGTCAGCTCGGCCGTTTCTTCAGCCGTGACGAAGGTCGTCGGCAGTGTCGCGGTCGAGGCTTCGGGGATGTCGTGACGTGTGGTCTTGGTTTGCATCGTAGGTTCTCCTTGAGACACATTGACAAAGAACAATCCATCACCCGGCATGGGCGAAGGATCGCTTGGTTTGCCATCCACGGACGTTCGAGCGGGAAGTGCGACGACGGTTCGTGGGCGGCGGTGACGGTCGTCGGCATGACTACCGTCATGGCTTTTCGAAAGCAGGCGTTCCGCTTCGAAATCCCATGCCGCAAAGTTAGTCGCATAGGGGCGCTTGCACCCTCCCTAAAACGCGAAAGACACCCCCCAAGAACATAGGTGGGCGTCGTGGCGCAGCGATCGATCATGAACGTGTCGAACGAACAACTTCGTCGTGGCGCGGGACGGAAGAATCGCTGCCACGGTGGGGATAGAAGTAGACGACGACCGGGCCCTTCTTCAGCGAGTTGTTTCGGGCCGCGTGCAGAGGCACGCATCGACAATATCTGCATTGCAACGTACGGGAGTCAAACGTGATCGTTCGAATCGACATCGACAACACCGACGGCGAGCTCTTCGAGTACCGCGTCACCGACCAGGCAGAAGAGCTCTATGGCGACACCGCACTCGATTCCTTCGTCGAGTGCCTCGTCGCCGCAATCGAAGGCATGGCACCGCACATGGTCGCCGCCGAAATCGCCTACCGCGGCGTCGTGTCCGGCACCTATCCGCTGACCGTCATCGGCATGAGCATCGACCAGGTGGCCGAGCATGCGATGAACACGACGGCTGCGATCGAGGAGGCGATGGGCGGGCGGTGAGAGGCTGAGAGTATTTCGAACGTGTCCGAGCAGCACTCCAAAAGACGCCTGATCACGCAGGAAATCATAGGAGCAAAGCGCGCCAAACTGCATGAAAAGGAGGATCGCCTTGGATTGCTGCCGCTCCGACATTTGGGATATATTTCCCAAATGGACTTCGGAAACAGCCATCACATAGCCCTGAAGAGCGCGCTCGCTCTCTTGCTGCGCCCCCTGTTTCGCGTTTTGTTGCGTCACGCCGTCTCCTTCGGTGCATTCGAAGACATCGCCAAGCGGATCTACGTCAACGTTGCGTTGGAAGAGTTCGGCATGCCGGGCAAGAAGGCGTCGATCTCGCGTGTGTCGATCCTCTCTGGACTGACTCGCAAGGAGGTTCAACGCCTGGTGTCTGAGCCGGCGCAAACCTCGGTGGACAGCGTGGACAGCTACAACCGTGCGGCCCGCGTGCTGACCGGATGGATGCGAGATCCCGACTTCACGGATGAGCGCGGCGCGCCGCTGGTGCTCGAAGCCGAAGGCGCACTCGGTTTCGCCGGTCTCGTCAAACGGTTCAGCGGCGACATGCCTGCCCGCGCCGTCCTCGACGAACTTGTGCGCGTGGGGTCGGTGTCGCAACGCCCCGACGGCCGATGCGAGATGGTGACGCGCGCCTATGTGCCGCAGCACAGTGCGATCGACAAGATCGGCATCCTGGGCACTGACGTCGCTGACTTGATCGACTCAATCGACCACAACCTCCGCTTCGGCGAGACCGACCCGCGCTTCCAGCGCAAGGTCATGTACGACAGCATTCCGCTGGAGGCGCTGCCGACATTTCGCAAGCTCAGCGGTACGCAGGCCCAGGCCTTGCTCGAAAAGCTGGACCGCTGGCTCGCTGAGCACGATATCGAGAACGAGCACGGCAACACAGCGCCGCGTGCACGCGTCGGGTTGGGCATCTACTATTTTGAAGAACGCCTCGAACAACGCTTGGAATAGGAGAGACGAGATGAAGATCAAATCCATGGCCATGGCCGCACTGTCCTCAGCGCTGCTCTCAACGTTGTTCCTTGCCGCCTGCGGCGGCGGCATCGGTGGCACCGGCAGCCCCATGGGGACTTTGAACTTGTCCGTGACCGACGCGCCGTCATGCGGTTTCGACGCCGTCAACATCACCATCGACAAGGTCCGTGTGCACACCAGTGCGACCGCGTCCGACACGGACAGCGGCTGGTCTGAGGTGGTGCTGAATCCGGCGAAACGGGTCGACCTGCTGACGCTGTCCAACGGAGTGCTCGAGAACTTGGGCCAGACCTCTTTGCCGGCCGGAAAGTACACGCAATTGCGCCTCGTGCTTGCCGCCAACGACACATCCCACCCCCTGGCCAATTCGGTGGTTCCCACCGGCGGCGCCGAGACGGCGTTGACCACGCCCAGCGGGCAGCAGTCAGGCATCAAGCTCAATGCCGATATCGACGTGCCGGCCGACAAGGTCGTCGACTTCGTGCTCGATTTCGATGCCTGCAAGTCAGTCGTCCAGCGGGGCAACTCTGGCCAGTACAACCTGAAGCCGGTGGTGTCGGTCATCCCCGTGCTGTCGGATGCAGGCCTGAGGGTGGTGGGCTATGTCGACCCATTGCTCGCCCTCGGCGGCACCACGAATGTTTCGGTGCAGTTCAATGGCGTGCCGGTGAAGGCGTCGGCGCCAGACATCACGGGCAAGTTCGTTCTCTATCCGGTGCCCGCGGGCGACTATGACCTGGTCGTGAGCGCCGCCGGTCGCGTCACCGCTGTGATGACGGGCGTTCCGGTAGTCACCGGGACACCGACCACGGTGAACAGCGCGTCGGTTCCGATCACGCCACCCGTGGCCACCATACGCACGGTCAACGGCAACGTGACGCCGCCCACCGCGACGGTGCGGGCGCTGCAGGCATTCACCGGCGGCCCCAGTGTCGAAGTGGCGTGGGGACCGGTGGACGCGACGAATGGCGACTTCGTCTTTTCATTGCCGATCGGCGCGCCGGTCAAGACTGCCTACGTTGCCAATCCAGTGTCGCTCGCATTCGCAGCCGACGCTGCAGCGGCCAGCAAGTTCACGCTGGAAGCGGTGTCTGCGGGTGTCACGAAGACACAGGCTGTCGACGTGTCGAGCACCGTACCTTCGGTGGTATTCACCTTCCCTTGAACTGAGGATCTGGCCCAAAACGGGAACTTGTTCCGGGCCAAATCCTGAACGTCTGGTGTTTCAGACTCATCTCGGAGACCTTCATGAAGTTTGTCGTTCCCTTCCTCCTCCTCGCCGCAGGCTCGGTGAGCCTGGCCTCAGCACAGACCAATGTGGGAGTGTCGGTCTCCGTGGCGCAGCCTGGCGTCTATGGGCGCATCGACATCGGCAACGTTGCACCGCCGCCAGTGGTCTATGCGCAGCCGGTCATCATCGAGCAGCCCGCGCGGGTGGTGGTGCATCAGCAGCCGCTGTACCTGTACGTGCCGCCGGGCCATCAGAAGCATTGGGCGAAGCACTGTGGCGGGTACAACGCCTGCGGCCAGCCGGTCTACTTCGTCAAGGAAACCTGGGTGCGTGAGCGCTACGAGGAGCATCACCACCGCCACGATGATGGGGACCGGAAGGAAAGGAAGCACAAAGGCAAGCACGGGGGCGATTGATGGCAAACCAGGTGCGATAGCTGCAAGTCTTGATGGGCGGCTGCCGAGATAGGGGTCAAAAGGCACGCAGGTCGAGCAGATCGACCGTGTCGTTCGCGTACAAATTCGTGCTTTGCCGCGCTGCACTAGGCGCTCGCACTCGCGATGTTCAGAATGTTCCCTTCCGGGTCCGTGAACCACGCCACCCGCATCCCGCCTCCGACATGCACGTCACCTTCACGCGTCATGCCGGGCATGTCGTAGTGCAGGAACGAAATGCCTTTGGACTTCAGGGTGCGAACTATCTCGTCGACGTCGGCCCCCACCATCCATGTGGCGGCGGTTGCCTTGTTGGTGCCCGCGAACTCTGAACGATAGACGAGGAGGGTGGCGCCGCCACTTTTGAAGGCGACCAACTCCTCACCCTCTTCTGCGACCACTGCCAGGCCGAGCATGTCTTTGTAGAAACTCTTGGCCTCTTGAAGATTCTTCACGCCAATGGTGGCGGCAACAGACTTGTTGGCTAGCATGGTGGGATCCTTGTTTGCTTGAGGTGTGGACGAGAGAAGCGGCAAGCGACATGCCTGTTGAATGGTTGACTGTCATTGCCTCGGTTGTTGAAGCCCAGGAGCCTTCAGAATCTGCCGCATGTACCTGATTGATGACCGTGAGCGAAATCTGCTCGGAAAAGCCGACCTCACAGGAAGCCTTCGAGACGAAATGCCGAGCCTTGCATTCACTCACCGACTTGCACGCCTGGAAGACCTCGACGCATTGCGCAGCCTGATGAGCGCAGCGATTTCCGAGCTACAGAAGCCTTTCCTTGACGACGGTCAAATCGCCTCAAGCCGGAAAATCATGGGACTGGACACCCAGCTCATCGAAGACGGTACGTATTTCATCGTCGAATCGAATGGCGTGCTCGCGGGGTGTGGCGGTTGGAGCCGCCGAGCCACGCTCTACGGAGGCGATCAGTTGCCAGGACGCGATCCTGCTCTGCTGGACCCGAAGACCGATGCCGCACGAGTGCGCGCGATGTATACCCATCCCGACCACGTTCGAAAGGGCGTAGGTCGCCTCATCCTTGGGTTGTGCGAGTCTGCAGCCAGGAGCGAGGGATTCAGCACCGTCGAACTCATGGCCACGATGGCGGGTGTGCCGCTCTATCGTGCCTGCGGCTTTGAAGACATTGAACACGTCGAAAACGACCGAGGTGGCGCTCCCGTGCCTCTCCTGCGCATGTGCAAGCCGCTGTAGTGCTGCGAGAAGGCTCTCTTGCTGCAGCAGCCTCGCGCACGAGGCCTGTGAGGCTGAGAGTATTTCGATCATGCCAGCTCGAATACTCTCAGCCTCTGCTGTAGCCCCTGTTGCGGGCGACCTCAAGCATCAAGCGGTCTGGTGGTCAGGCTGCCGTTCGGCACGGTACCGTGCGCGGTTTGTTCCACACGGCCGCGCAGTTGCGGAAGAGCCAGCGGGAATTCACGCTGGACAAAAGCGATCAACCCCTCTCGCAGTTCGCATCTCAAATCGAAGTTTGGTCCTGACGCGGCCGAACTGACCAGGATGCGCACCTGCATCGCCCGATCGCTTGCATCGGTGACTTGCACTGCACAAACGCGGCGGTCCCAGTTTGGCGACGCTTCGCACAGCCGCTGCGCCTCGTGCCGCAGGGCGTCCACGGGCAGCGTGTAGTCCACCCAAAGGAACACGGTGCCAAGGATTTCTGCGCTGCGGCGCGTCCAATTCTGGAACGGATGATCGATGAACCAGCCGAGCGGAACAATGAGGCGGCGCTCGTCCCAGACCTTGAGCACGACATAGGTCGCAGTGATTTCCTCGACGCGACCCCATTCACCTTCGACGATCAGCACGTCGTCAATTCGAATCGGCTGTGCCAGCGCAATCTGCAGGCCCGCCAACAGGTTGCTGAACACGGAGCGCGCTGCGATACCGGCAATCAACCAGGCGACGCCGGCGGATGCCAGCAGACTCGCACCGATTTGCCGGGCGCGCGGAAAGGTCATCAGAGCGAACGCCAGCCCGGCAATCAGAACCGTGCCGCTGGCAATGCGTGACAGCACTCGTGTCTGGGTCTGGACGCGGCGCGCGGCGAGGTTGTCGACCACCTCTGACGGGTGCAGCAAAAGCACGCCGTTTGCCACGCCGCGGATGGCGGCGGTGGCGAGCCAGGTGACGGCGGCAATCGTCAAGATGCCATTCAGGTGCTCAAGCTCCACGAGGCCTGGCAGGTTTGCCGGCAACCCCTGCAACGCAAGCTGAAGCGCCACAACAGGCAGCAGCAGTTGCGTCGGTCGGTCGCATCGCTGCGCCATCGCGAGCAATATGGGCGAGAAAGCCGCCAGCCGCAGGACCACTGGTCGCAGCAGACGTTGCGCGATCAGAGCCCCCGCCACGATGGCCACCGCCAGAAGCGCGAACTGGCCCCACGGCCCGAGAGTCAGACTATCCATGCCTCAGCGTATCGTGTATCTCGATGTCGAAGCGCGGCTCGAACCGAGATCGCGGGTATACGGGATAGGGTCTGCCCCCACGCCTCGTTTCAACCGGGGGCTTTCCGTGCTTCCTGCTGCTGCGCCATCCAGTAGCCGTAGTCCACCTGGATGTTCTCCAGCAGGCCCGCCATTTGTGCAGTTTGATCCGCCACCAGCGCGCCGAATTGGGCCACCAGGTCGTATTCCTGCTCCACGTACTTGGACAAGGTATTGGCCTGCCTTGATTGGCTGTACTCCTGCGCTAGCGCAGCAAGGCCGTCAAGCCAGCCTTGCTGCTGCTGTTTCAGGCGCTGCAGCACGGACTGTTGCATCGCCATCAACTCCCGCCAGTCATTGGCATCGAGCAGCATCGGCAACACGGTGGCCATGGCAGCGCCTTGGCTGGTGCCGCGCGCGACAAGCTGGGCAAGCATCAAATGCAGCTTCTGTGCCCGCAGCAGCGGTGCAGGAGATACCGCGGCCGGAGGCAGCTTCTGCACACTCTGCAAGGCGGCGGTTGCCGCGGTGCTCGGACGTTCTTTTAATGCTTGGGTCATCGAATGTTCTCCATGGATGCGGGCAGTTCGCGAGAGAGTCACCCGCCCAGTCTGCTCAACATGCCGTGAATAGCCTGAATCTGGATGGCGCTGCGCGCGTAATAGTCGGGCTGCTTCGGATTGAGGCAGGTATAGCCCCACCAGTCCCAGCATCCGTCGGGATTCTGGGTCGATCCGTCATCTATGCCTTGGGCTTGCGGATAGAGCACGATGATATTGTTGCTGTCGGCCATGTTGTTGTAGCCGGTGGTCGTGACATAGCGGTTGCCGTAGGGTGCCACATTGCGGGTGTCAGGCCGACCGTTGACATAGTTGATGTAGTTGTAGCCTTGTTTGCAGCCGTGCAGTGCGATGTGCACGCGTGCAGGCGCGCCGTCTTCCACCGCTTTAGGCACATAGGCATATCCATACTTGCTCATGCTCGCGCGCGGCTCGTCGCCGAAAAATTCGGTCTGGTCGAAACAGAGCAAGCGTCCAGTCAGTCGATCTGATGGCGGCTCAAGAGTGCCGTACACGTGGCGCAGGATGTCGTGCGATTGCATGAAGCCGCCATGGTTGATGTAAGGCGGCTCGTTGGCGTCGAGCGGAGAATCTTCCGGGTTGTCAGTGATGATGGAATGCCCCGCCGGCACATGATCGTGATAGGAGATGCGATCCGGGCTCACACCCAACAGCTCGTAGAAGCGGCGCGTGCGCTCGACCACGTCGGAATAGACGACATCGTCTTTGCTGCCGGTGAAGATGTAGAGCCGTTGATCGGCGAGGTGTTCGATCGAGTCGATCTCGCCGGCCACGGCTGTCTTTCGTGCAAGCTCGGCCAGATGCTCTGCATTCGGGCTGGTCTGCGGCACGAGCGGGTTCATGCAGATGTACAGCGCGTTCTGCACATAAGCATCTTCTGCAAGCATGGCGGCGCCACGAAAAGACTCGGCGCAGCGGAATGGCCCGCCCGCAATAACGCCTGCGCCCGCGAAACTGGACGAATGCGCCAGGTGCAACTGGACGGTCATGAACGCACCCGATGACAAGCCGGAAATAGAACTCTGGCCGCGCTTGACTTTGTACTTCCCAAGTTGAACCACTTTGGAATCGCCATTGGTCGCCATGACACTCCCTTCAGTCTGTCGTAGTCGGCGCTCGTTGGGCAGCGGTTGCGCGCATGCTCGGCGTCGCGAGTCCGCGTTATATCGGATAGATCTTCGTCGCGCAAACCCTGAACCACAACAACACCACGGCAACTGCCAAGTCTTTCAACGCCGCTGCAATGGGACATCGGCCTCTTGCCACGATGGTCGCTGGAAAGATAGTGACGAAAGGTCAATGACTTTCGCGCTCTGCTCTGGGTGGACACTCATCGCGATGCAAACATCCATCCTCATCATCGGTGGCGGTGTCATGGGCGCTGCCGCCGCCTGTTTCCTTGCGCGTGATCATGGCGCTTGCGTCACGGTGCTTGAACGTGACCCGAGCTATGCACGCGCTTCGAGCGCCTTGTCGGCCAGTTCGATCCGACAGCAGTTCTCTACATCCGTGAACATCGCGCTGTCGCAATGGAGCATGGCCTTCCTGCGCCGCATCGGCGATGAACTCGCGGTGGACGGCGACCGGCCGCAAATCGGCCTCGTCGAAGCGGGCTATCTCTTCCTTGCGACCGGCGTCGAAACACTGCAGGCGAATCACGCCATTCAGAGCGCCGCAAGGGCCGATGTGGTGCTGCTGTCACCCTCGCAACTGCACTCGCGCTTTCCGTGGATCGCAGTGGACGACCTCGCCCTCGCAGCGTTCGGACAGTCCGGCGAAGGTTGGTTCGATGGTCCGGCGCTGATGCAGGCGTTTCGCCGCAAGGCCATCGCCTGCGGCGCGCAATTCGTGAAGGCAGACGCTTGCGGCTTCGATCTTGACGGCAAGCAAGCCAATGCCGTGCTGTGCGCCGACGGCCGGCGATTTGCAGCCGATGCCGTGGTCCTCGCCGCAGGCGCATGGACAGCACCGCTGGCTGCGCAGTTCGACGTGGCGCTGCCAGTGACAGCCAAGAAGCGCGACGTCTTCGTGTTCGATTCACCGGCCGTGCTGCCGCAATGCCCGCTGGTGATCGACCCCAGCGGCGTGTGGTTCCGACCCGAAGGCCGAGGCTTCATCGCCGGGGCACCCCCGCGTGATGACGATGCAGACGATATGCCGCTCGACGCCATCGACCATGGCTTGTTCGACGAGTTGATCTGGCCCACCCTGGCCGCCCGCGTGCCCGCCTTCGAAGCCTTGCGCATGCGCTCATGCTGGGCCGGCTACTATGAAATGAATACCTTCGACCATAACGGCTTGGCTGGTGTCTTGCCGGGCTGGCGCAACGTGTACACCGCCTGCGGATTCTCAGGGCATGGCATGCAGCAGGCGCCTGCGGTGGGCAGTGCGCTGGCGGCCATGATTGCCGCGGGAAGCAGCGACGCACCGGGTCTCGATGACTTGTCTCCTCAGCGTTTGCTGGACAAACAGCCGCTCATCGAACTCAATGTGATCTGAGCAGCCAAGGCAGCGCTTGCTTGCACCTCGTCGCCGCGCGCCTTCATGACAACCAACTTTCCGTTCGCCCTGAGGTATCGAAGGGTCAGCCCGAACGGGAGTAGGGTGTCAAAGTTCAATAGTCACCCCTCTTTGTGCAGGCAGTCCTTGAAATGGATGCGCGACCCCAAATAGGGCTGCAACACTTGTCGCCAACCGATCCATCAAGGAGCGATGCGACACTCACTGTCACCTATCGGCCCAGTCGTGTGCGGCACCATACCAAGTTGGTGCCGTGGCGCGACTGTGCGTTCGCGCAAGCGAAGGCCTTCATCTTGCTTATGGAAAACTCGACGTATCTCGATGAGAAAAGAAGCATGCGATTCTCGACATCGGCAAGATCGGAGTGCTGCGATGGGTGCAGTCCATCATCAAACGTCACGATCACTGAAGCGTCCGTGAGATGAAGCTGACGCGCCGAGCCTGGATGGAACGCATGTTCGCGCTCATGCGATCGGCGCTTGTGTTGCCTGTTTCGCTGTTGGGCGCGTCTTCGGCTGAAGTAGACCGTCCTGCCTGCACGCGGAAGTTTCGCGAGGGCCTGGGCCTGGGTGTCAAGTTCGCTCAGGGCGAGCCCTTGACGAGCCTTCAAAACCTCGCCGAGTTGCGCGTGCGCTGGGTGCGTGACATCGTTCTGTGGTCCGTCATGGAGCCGGTGGCGGGTCAATTCAAACCCTTCCCCACGGAATTCCAGACGCGGCTCGACTTCTACCGCGCGAACGACATCGGCATTGTGTTTCTGCTCGCGTTCGGAGACCTGCGGGCCTATCCGCCCACTCCGAACGAGCCGAATCGCTTCATCGCTCCATCCGCGTTTGCGCGCTATGCCGTTGAGGTGGCGAAGCAACTCAAGGCCGCCGGCGTGCGCTTCGTGCTCGAGGTCTGGAACGAGCCGCACAGCTTCGTGCTCGGTTCCACCCTGGGCGGTGCGTGGAACGGCAAGCCGCCTTCGCCGTGGCTCGATCACTATGTGCGCATGGTGGGTGAAACCGTGCGGCAAGTGAAGGCCTTCGACCCCGCAATCGAGGTGATCGACGACGATGACATGTGGGTGCTGCACTACTGGTTTCTCGAAGCCGGCCTGCCCAAGGAACTCGATGGTTTTGCGTTCCATCCTTACGTGAACGACTCCAGCATCGGTCCCGAGATGACCGCCGTCAGTGCTGACACCGACTGGACGCGACCTTTCACCGTGGTCGACGCTGACCGCTCTTTTCGATCGGCCGTGAGACGGCTGCGCGAACAAGGCATTGCCAAGCTCGGCAAGACGCCGCGCTTGTGGATCACCGAATGGGGCTGGGCCATCGGACAGAAGACTCCGTTCGGTCCGGTGACCGAAGACATGCTCGCGGGTTTCCTGCCCAGAGCCTTCATCGCTGCTGAAGCAGCGGGCGTCGAAGCGTTGTGCTGGTTCTCGTCACAGGACAGCGTGGACGGACCGATGGGCCTCGTCACGAATGACGGCCGCAAGCGAAAGACCTATGTCGCGTTCAAGACCTTGGCCGAACAGCTCGGCGATTTCGAACTGGTCGGCCAGATCGCGGGCAGCAAGCATCCGACGTCCGGCGTGCAGGCCTATCTGTTCCGAGATGGCGACAGGTACAGGCTGGCGTTGTGGAGCATCGAACCAGCAATCCGTCTTCTCATCCTTCCTGATGTCATGCGCGAATCGACAGCTATCGACTCGGTGGGCCAGCCGGTGCCCATCTTCAACAATCCGACCGGCGTGAATTCGCTGCTCTTTTCAAGTGCGCCGGTCTACATCTCTGGTGTTGCACCCGGCCCGGCACTCGACGCGGCACTGGCAGCCACCGAACCGGACTTGCGGCCATGAGCGCCATCGCACCCATGGCGGCATCGGTCGATGCGGCGGCATCCGAGCGTACGGACTGGATCGATGCGGCCAAGGGCATGGGCATCGTGCTCGTGGTGTTGGGTCACGCCATCGGCGGCTTGCACGACGCGAGGCTGATGGCGGACGACGATGCATGGCAGACGGTGTTCTATGTGATCTACACCTTCCACATGCCCTTGTTCTTCTTCCTGTCAGGGCTGTTCGTGGAAAAGCGGGTGCGTGCGCAGCCTGCGCGGTTCGCCGAATCACTGTTCACGCGAATTGCGTGGCCTTACTTCCTGTGGTGCACATTCCAGCTGATGGTCATCTCACTCCTCGGTACGCTCGTGAACGTTCCGTCGAGCTTCGACCTTTGGCGCTGTGTCGAGCTCGTGTGGAAGCCCGCCTCGCAATTCTGGTACTTGCACGCCCTGTTCGTCATGCACGCGGCGAGTCTTCTGGTGGTTCCGCGGTACGGCACCAAAGGCCTGTTGGTGCTGGCCTTGTTCGTCATGGCCTTACCCGCACTCGTGCCGCTGGGGTCGTTGAAAGAGGTGTGCCGGTACGCGGTGTACTACGCGTTCGGTGTCGTCTGCAGTTCGCAGGTTTCGCGCGGTGCGATCTTTGATCGCAAGGACGCTGTCACCGGTGCAGTGGCTGCACTGCTGTGCATCGCGTGTGCAATGTTGGCGCACGATGCGGGTGAACGATATTCGTCCTTTGCGGCGGTGCCTGCCGCGGTGGCCGGTACGGTGGCTTTCGTGATGCTGGCACGCTCCCCATTCGCTCAAACCAACGGCATCCTGCTGGCTCTAGGGCGTGCCTCGCAGGCCATCTTCCTGCTGCACGTCTTGTGTGTCGCGGGGACGCGAATCGTCATGAACAAGCTGCTCAGCATGGGTGACACCAACGCAATTCTGTCCGTCGCCACCACGGCGGGCGTGGTTGGCCCGTTCCTCGCGCATCACTTGGCGTCGCGAATGAAGTGGTCGAAGCTGTTCGGGCTGGGCTGAGAGTATTTCGATCATGCCCGCTCATCACGCCAAAAGACCCCTGCTCGTCGTTGCAAATGCTCGCCATAGCCCGTGCTATGGCTGTGCTTTGC
This sequence comes from Rhizobacter sp., assembly GCA_021153565.1. Lineage (GTDB taxonomy): Bacteria > Pseudomonadota > Gammaproteobacteria > Burkholderiales > Burkholderiaceae_C > Albitalea. The sequence continues at coordinate 17,981 of JAJKJU010000234.1, read as the reverse complement.
GCCTAGATCAGGTGCCTTTTGACGCGCTGCTCGGGCACGCTCGAAAAACTCTCAGCCTCTGACCTCTCGACTTTCACGAACGACTTGCCGGATTGCACACATAGCGTGCCACTGGAAAACCGACGCCGCGTGGCGCGAGAAGCACGGTGATAGACCAGGCGGACAGCATCAGTTTCTTGATGATGGAAAACTCGCTCTTGAGCCACAGCGCACGCATCAATGCGACCAGGGCCGGAATGCCACGCCGAAGGCCGGGCCAATAACCCCGCGCTTCGAAAATGGCGCGAGCGAAAGCAAGCTTTTCGACTGAAAAGTCGAGGAATGTGTCGGGCGGAAGTATCTCGCCCGATGTCCTGATTGCAATCCACTGACGAAAGCGCGCCACTCTCTTTCGCATGCGCTGCGGGTCGACGTGGATCTTGGCGGCGTTTCCGAACACAAGGTTAAGGGCCGCCGCACCGCCGCGCTCGTGAACGCGATAGCTGCCCGCAGCCCTGTGCAAGGCCCGCACCTCGCCGAACAAAGGTGCTCCATAGATGGTGAAAAAGTCGGCCCCATGGCGATCGACAGAATCTTCGGGCAAGGGAAACAATCGTTGCAAGGCGTCGCGGCGATAGGCGTTGCCGGAGCCAGGTGACGAGGCATACAAGATTCCGTGCTTGACGAAAGCGCGCGAAACTTCGCCTTGTCCAAGTCGATAGGGGATTTCTCCGCCGAGCGCCGAGCCGGACTCGCCGACAAGGCGCATCGGCCAATGCACCTTGGCGACACCTGCCTCGAACGCAGCAAGGACTCGTTCGACGGTGTCGGCATCAAGCAGGTCGTCGGAATCGAGAAAGATCACGATATCCCCACTGCTTTCAAGGAAGCCTCTGTTATAGGCGCCCACCTGGCCTGCGTTGTCCTGCAAGACGATCTTCGCGCGATCGGCCCAGTGCGACAGTATTTCCCGCGATCCATCGGTAGAGCCATCGTCGACCACGACCAATTCGCAGCGACGGGTTTGCGCCGTGACCGAAGATAGCGCGTCTTCTAGAAATCGTTCGTAGTTGTAGTTGCACACCACGACGGAGACAAGCAGCTCGCTCATGTTGGTCATTGTTGATCAGCTTGCGCTCAGGTTACGCAAGAATGACGCGTTCTGCGATTGTTGGCAAAGCGTTACGCGTTTATACAAAGGTCACTATCTTGGCGCGTGCTGCCTGGCCCATTCCTCGCATAACGATTTAGATCGCGTACGCTCTGCTTGATTTCCGCTGGACGAAGTCAATCTGCTTCGCTGCGCGACAAGATTCATCAAAGGAGGGAGTGCCGTGCAAGCTCACGTGATCATCGCCACCAAGGGACGCGCCGCGCAAGTATGCGAATTGCTTCGCTGGTTGAACCTGCAGACTGTGCAGCCCGCTTCCGTGATCGTCGTCGGCGTGACTCCTGACGATGTCGAGGGAATAGCCACAATGCAGTATGCGGCCGGCAATGTGACGGTCTTGTTGACGCATGAAGCAGGCTCGTGTTTGCAACGCAATGCCGGCATCGAACACCTGATCGACGCAGGCCTCATCGATGGTGACAGGCAGCGCTTTTTCGTTACCTTCTTCGACGATGACTATCGACCCGCCTTTGACTGGCTGCAGCGGTGCCGCGACACGTTCATCGCCCATGACGACGTGGTCGCCGTCACAGGCCATGTGCTGGCCGACGGCGTGCATGGGCAAAGCCTGTTTGATGAAGACGCGCTTGCCTACATCGGCGGCAAGCGCGAGCCGGAAAAGCATTGGGCAAGCGGTGATACTGAGCGCGTCATGGCATCGATGTACGGCTGCAACATGGCCTTTCGCGACGTCGCCATTCGCCAGTGCCGCTTCGACGAGAACTTGCCGCTCTACGGCTGGCAGGAAGATCAGGACTACACGGCGCAGGCGAGCCGCTTCGGCCGTACCTTGTACACCCCTGCCTGTCGCGGGGTGCACCTGGGCAGCAGCTCCGGCCGCGTGTCGGGCCTGCGCTTCGGCTATTCACAAATCGCCAACCCGCTGTACCTTTCACGCAAAGGCACGATGGGTTTGCGCAAGAGCGCGCGATTCGTCTTGCGGCACCTGCTTGCCAACGGCGCGAAAGGTGTGCGAGTCCATCCACGTGTCGACTACCGCGGCCGCTTGCGCGGCAACCTGATGGCAATCGTCGATTGCCTGCGCGGTCGCTGCGACCCGCGGCGCGTGCTCGAGCTTCAATGACACGCCTGCCATGACGCCGACGATCTTTGCGCTCATTGTGTTCGCCGCGGGCTTGCTGACCTCGGGCGCCCAAGTTGTCCAGGCCAGCGTCGTGCTGTGTCTTTTCGGCGCGGCGGCGGCCATCGAGCTGCCGGCACTTGGCGGCGCGATGATCTTGCCGGCGGTCATGTTTCTTCCCTTCCTGATCGGACACGCGATCGCACAGCGCGGCATGGCAGATTGCCTGAAGCCGCTCGTCTATCCGAACGCCGGTTTCTGGCTGCTCGTCACAGCCGTCCTCGGCGTTGCCAGCGCGGCGCTGCTTCCGAGACTATTCGCTGGTGACGTGCTCATTCGAACCGTGGACAGGACCGGACTGTTCGGGATCGACTACAAGCTCATGCCGCTGGGCCCGGTGTCGACCAACCTCACCCAGTCGGCATATGCACTCGGCAGCGTGGGGGTGTTTGCCGCGACGAACGCACTGCTGTCGAGCCCGGGTCGTTTGGCGAAATTCAAGAGCGCCGGCTTGCTGCTCGCCGTGCTCGATTGCATTGCCGCGACCTATAACGCGGCAGAGCTCTACGGCGGCGCCCCCAAGCTTCTCACCTACCTTCGCGGCACCGGCTTCGTCATCTTCGATGGCGGCGACCTGGGCGGCCTGGTCCGTATCTCGGGCACCTTCGCCGAAGCATCTGCCTTTTCTTCGTTCACCCTGCCTTTGTTCGCGTTTTGCGCGACGCTGTGGTTGCACGGCGTCGACTCGAAAAAGACCGGCGCCATGGCCTTGGCGCTGCTCGGCTTCCTTCTGATCTCCACTTCGGGGACGGCCTATGTGAGCCTGGCCGCGTACCTATTGACCGCGGGCGCCCTGGCGGCTGGATTTCTTCTCTTCGACCGGAAGATCCCGCGCCCGGGGGCATTGCTGTCCATCGCGGGCATCGTGATCGTCGCGACTTGCCTCGTGGTCTTGCTTCGGCCTGGGCTCATCGATCGGGTGGTGGACTTTTTCGATGCGACCGTACTGAGCAAATCGCAAAGCAGTTCGGGCGTGGATCGCGGATCGTCCAACACGCAGGCCTGGTCGAACTTTGTCGACACGCATGGCATCGGCGTCGGACTCGGCAGTGCGCGCGCGTCGAGCTTTGTCCTGGTACTGCTGTCGAACCTCGGCGTCGTCGGAACCTTGTGCTACCTCGCATTCCTGCGCGCCGTGATGTTCGGTCGCAGCGATGCGTCCACGAGCACCGACGCTGCCGTCGTCTTGGCAGCGCGCCAGGCCGTGTTGGCCAACCTCATCTGCGCGTCGGTGTCGGGCACGGTGTTCGATCTCGGCGTGATGTTCTATGCCTTCGCTGCAGCGGCCTGTGCCGTATCCATGCGCGCCGCAACAACAACGAAGTTCGCCCATGCATGACCTGAAGATCGCCGACACCACCCTGCCCGAAGTCCTCATCAACGGACGCTTTCTCACACAGCGCGTGACCGGCGTGCAGCGTTATGCACGCGAGACACTGCAGTGCCTGGACGAACTGTTGGCAGAAGGCGCAGGCGAGTTCGCTCGCTGGACGCTGCTGACGCCGGCCGGTGTCGATGCGCCGTCATTGAAGCGCATCCGCGTCGAGTCCGTCGGCCGCCTGAAGGGGCACGCGTGGGAACAGATCGAACTCGCGTGGCGCGCAAAAAGGGGCCTGCTGTTCAGCTTCGCCTTTACCGGCCCGCTGTCGCTGCGGCGGCAGATCGTGACGGTGCACGATGCCGCCGTCGTGCGTATACCCTCCGCCTACAACTGGCGCTTCCGCCTTTGGTATCGAAGTCTCATTGGTCGCATCGTGTCGCGCGCGCCACGCACCATCGCCGTCTCGCAATTCAGCGCCGACGAAGCAACGGCGTGCTTCGGCGCACCAGCATCGCGCGTGCGGGTGTCGACCGAAGGATGGCAACACCTGGACCGAGTGACGGCGGACGAGTCGGTGCTCGATCGGCACGGCCTGCGCGACAAGCCCTTCGCGCTGGCGGTGAGCAGCCCCACACCGAACAAGAACTTCGCTGCGATCGCGCAGGCGCTTGCCTTGCTCGGGCCCGACGCACCGCGCGTCGCGGTTGCGGGAAGCGCGGATCCGTCCATCTTCCGCAGCACCGCGGCGCAATCCGATTCGATCGTGAAGCTCGGCTTCGTCAGCGATGCGGAACTGAAGGCGCTCTATCTTCACGCCACCTGCTTCGTGATGCCGTCGTTCTACGAAGGCTTCGGCATTCCGCCGCTGGAGGCAATGTCTTGCGGCTGTCCGGTGATCGCATCGACGGCACCCGCCATTCAGGAAGTGTGCGGCGATGCGGCGCTCTACTTCTCGCCGCATCAGCCGCAAGAGTTGGCTGAACAACTGCGGCGACTCTTCGCCGACAAGTCGCTTGCGCAACGCATGTCGCGAGCCGGGCTGCTGCGCGCGGAAGGCTATTCGTGGAAAGAAAGTGCGCGATTGAACCTCGCTGTCGTGAAGGAAGCGCAATGCGACGCATGAATGGCGCTGAGCTCAAGGTCGCCGTCGTTCACGAATGGCTCGTGAACTGCGCGGGTTCGGAAAAGGTCGTCGAGCAGATCCTTCAGTTGTATCCGCAGGCCGACCTGTTCGCACTCGTGGACTTTCTCGCCGACGACGAGCGCGGCTTCCTGGGCGGGCGCCGCGCGAAGACGAGCTTTATTCAGCGCATGCCACGGGCGCGCCAATCCTTTCGAAGCTACCTGCCGCTCATGCCGCTTGCGATCGAGCAGTTCGATCTGTCGGCTTACGACCTCGTCATCTCGTCCAGCCACGCGGTTGCCAAAGGCGTGATCACCGGGCCCGACCAAGTGCATGTGAGCTATGTGCACACCCCCATTCGATACGCGTGGGACTTGCAGCATCAATACCTGCGCGAATCGGGTCTCAGTTCGGGCTTCAAGTCGTGGATCGCGCGTGCAGCGCTGCACTATGTGCGGCAGTGGGACACGCGCACCGCCAACGGCGTCGACTCCTTCCTCGCGAACTCTGCCTATGTCGGACGTCGCATCCGCAAGGCCTATCGACGCGATTCGACAGTGCTGTACCCGCCGGTGGACGTGGCACGTTTCGCCCTGCACAAAAGAAAGGACGACTTCTACCTCACAGCGTCACGCATGGTGCCGTACAAGCGCATGCCGATGATCGTCGAGGCCTTTGCTGCCATGCCCGAACGCAAGCTCGTGGTCATCGGCGACGGCGCAGAGTTCGACCGCGTGAAGGCGGCGGCGCGCGATGCACCCAACATCAGCGTGCTCGGCTTTCAATCGAATGCGGTCCTTGTCGATCACATGTCGCGCGCGCGGGCCTTCGTCTTTGCTGCGGAAGAAGACTTCGGCATCACGCCAGTGGAGGCGCAAGCCTGCGGCACGCCGGTGATCGCCTATGGGTCCGGGGGGGCGCTCGAAACGGTGGTGGACTCCACGGACACCGGTGTGCGAACGGGCGTGTTCTTTCACGAGCAAACACCGAAGGCCCTGCGCGAAGCAATCGAAGATTTCGAGCGGCGCGGCGCATTCGTGCCCGAGGTCTGCCGCGCGAACGCCATGCGGTTTTCTCCGGAAGTCTTCGCATCGGGCCTTCGCACCGCGGTGGATGCCGCGCTCAGCAAAGGCGGCCTCGCATGAACGAGCCATCCACGCGAAGCTCGCTCGCGTTCGTGTATGCCAGCTATGCGGCGCGCTACCTCTACTTGTTCATCCTCATTCCTTTCTACGGCCGCGTGCTCGGTCCCACGGAATATGGCAAGGTACTTTCGGCGATGTCGCTTTTTGGCGTCGTGTGGCTGCTGACGAACTACGGCTTCGCGGTGGTCGGCACCCGCGCGGTCGCGAGCGCGACGGACACATCGTCCATCTCGGCCGAGTTCGGCAGGCACTTCAAGGCGCGCTTGCTGATGTGCGCCATCGGCATCGCGGTGGGCCTGGGGGGCACCGCGCTCTCACCGGTGCTGCGCTCGGACCCGGCCTTCGGCATCATTGCCACGGCGCTGGGCCTCGTGTCGACCTTCAACCTTGGCTGGTACTTCCAGGGCAGGGGCCGTTACCGAACCTCGGTCTTGCTCGAAGTCGCCGGCTTTGCCATCAGCCTTGCAATGATCTTGTCGCTTGTGCGAACGAACCGTGATGGCTTGCTGGTGTTGATTGCATTGCTCGTGTCCGGCACGCTGACGACAGTCGCGTCTTACCTGATCGCGCTGCCCTCGCTGGATCGGGGTGCCATCAAGCTCAAGGGCGGGCTGTCGCTCATTCGCGAATCGACTGCGGTATTTGCTGCAAGCGGCATCGGCGTGGTCACCACCAACGCCTCGATCTTCGTTCTGAGCCTGTTTGCCACAGCACAACACGTGGGCTTCTTCGGTGCTGCGGACCGCATCGCCAACCTGGGTATCAGCCTCATGACTCCAGCGAACCAGGTTCTGGTCGGCACGGTGTCACGACGACTCGCGATCGGCTCGGGGCAGGACGATGCATTCGTGCTCATGCGCAAATCGCTCGTCGCGATGCTCGCCTTCGGGCTCGCCGCGATGGCCGTCTCGGTTGTGTTCGCGCCGTGGGCCGTTCCGATGGTCATGGGCGCGGAGTTCGGTCCTAGCGTGGTGCTGGTGCAGGTCTTGGGAGTCGTCTTTCCTTTTGCGGCGTTCAACCAGGCGGCGCGCATGTATGTGCTCATTCCACTGCGGCACGACGCGGCAGTCGCGCGCGTTTCGATCATCGGTGCGCTGATCACCTGGGTGGCCATCGGCTTCTTCGTCACGCCCTGGGGTGGCATGGGGGTTGTCATCGCGAAGATCGTGGGCGAACTCACCGTGACGCTCGCCACCGTCATCATCATGCTCAGGGATCGCGAATTGCGAAGCATCTTCTCGCGGGGGAACCATGGTCGCCGCCAGGGATCCGTGGGAGTCGACACATGAAATTTTCACTCGTTCTTGCCACCATCGGCCGCAGCGCCGAAGTCGAGGACTTCTTGCGATCGCTCGATGCGCAGACCTACCGACATATCCAGTTGATCGTCGTCGACCAGAACCGGGACGATCGCGTGGAGCGGCTGATGTCGCTCTACGCCAAGGACTTCGAGGTGAAGCACATCCGCTCGGCGCCGGGGTTGTCCCACGCTCGCAATGTGGGGCTCAAGTATGTGAACGGCGACGTGGTCGCATTTCCCGACGACGATTGCTGGTACGCGCCGACGCTCTTGCAGCAAGTGCATGACGAGTTGTCGCGCGACCCGACCATCGACGGCATCACCGGCCGCTCTATCGACCAGAACTTCGAGGAGAGCGGTGGTTCGTTCTCGAAGGTCGGCGCCATCGTCGACATCTACCGTGTGTGGTCACAAGCGATCTCATACACGATTTTCCTGAAGCGGACGGTATGCGACGCCGTGGCGGGCGGGTTCGATGAAACCCTGGGCGTTGGCGCAAACACTTTGTTCGGATCAGGCGAGGAAACCGACTATCTCATTCGCGCGATCCGGGGCGGACAGCGGCTTCGTTATGTCCCTGAGATCACCGTCTTTCATCCCAACAAAGACGCCCACCTCGACGTGCAGATGATCGGCAAGGCCTTGAAGTACGGCTGCGGCATGGGCCGAGTGATCGCCAAGCACGGGTATCCGTTGCACTACAGGGCAAAAGTGCTTGCACGACCGATGCTGGGTTCGGTGCTCGCAGCGCTACTGCTTCAGCCCAGCTTGAGCAGGCTTCGCTGGGCCAAAGCGGTGGGGCGATTTCGGGGGATGGTGAGCGAGGGATAGGGCACAGCTGACCACTTGCTGGCCCTAGCCGAGAAGCTGATTTGAACCTGCCCGACAAGCGCAATGCCATCAAGGTTCTGCCCAAGGATTTGACGCGCCCATACAGCGATTCGCCGAAAGTGAGGCTCAGCGGGAGTCGAGCCTGAACCACGGCAACATCCAGGCGTGCGTAGCGGCTATGCAGCGTCATGCGCATATCCGCATGATGGATATGTTCACCTTAACACCAGCGCTGACACCAGCGAGTTTTGCTGTGACAGCGTAGCTCACTGGTGGCAGCAGCACGGCTGCAAGCAATACACGCATGCCAAGCGACTGCTTATCGTGTGTGATGGCGGGGGCAGCAATGCTTAGAGCCGCTATGTCTTCAAGGAAGCCTTGCAAGGCCTGGCTGACCGGTTGGGGTTGGAAATCCGCAAGCGCACTACCCGCCCTATTGCTTCAAGCACAACATTGAGCGCCGCATGTTTCCTCACGTGACCCGATCCTGCCAAGGCGTTGTCTTTCACCAGTTTTCCCAATTCGTGGGACGGCTACTCCGGACCAAATCCAGGTGGTCTCTCACTGCCTCATCCCTGTTTTCATCTACCCCCCACTCGTACGATTTCAAGCCATTCTTGAGGTCGTATTGGAAGACATCGGAGCTTTCATGGCTAGATGAAACATTGCTCTCAGATGAATCGCTGTCTCCATCTCGTGGCGCTTGGAGCGAACGCGAAGCTTGCAAATGTGAAGAAGAATGACGTGAAGCGAACGGATGTGCAGCGGGAAGACGTGAAGTGGCTGGACGTATAGCAGACGGACGTGAAGCGAACGGATTTGAAGCGGGTAGACGTGAAGTGGCTTGACGTATAGCAGACGGATGCAAAGCAGGTGGATGTGAAGAGACCGGCCGTGGAGGGAGCCCACTCGCATTAAAAGGGAACGGACGTGATCCTGCCGGCCTACTAGCCTCGCCCATCCGGTCGCGGACCACTGCCGCTTTCAAGGCTTCTACGGGTTGGCTACTGCCTATGTTTCTGCGATTGTTGTACATTGAGATTCAAGTGTTATAGATTGGTATGTTGTGTGAGTTTCAAAGCTGGAGCGAATTGAATTCACACGTGAGGAATCTCCTTTTTGTTCGTTGGAACTCAAATGGAGTAGGTAGAAAAAGGACAGCACTTCGAACGACAAGCCGGTGTTTTCTAACATCTGCGCGCTGTTGATGTGCGAAAAAGCGAAGCTATTACCGGAATAGCGAGGATCCCACTCCCTGACCTGCTCCTAGAGAATTCCTGCCAAGTTGAGGTTCAGAATCTCCCGCTGATGGCCCTCGTTGAGCGCGGGAAGTCGATGTCGCCGTAATTGTCGAAAATACCGATTTGCGCCAGCAGCTCGTAGAACCTTTCAGACAGCGTATCGACCTCACGCTTGTCATTCTCACGAAGACAGACGCGTCGAAATTCCTCCATGGTGAGGATCTTTGTCTTGTTCTGCTGCAGCGTCAAACCGTGGTTGTCGAATAGCCCTCGTGCCAGTTTTGTCAGGCGCTGATAGGCTTCCGCTTGGCTGCCGCAGAAGAACCTGAAGTCATCGCTGCAGGCGAACTATCGAGCGCCTTCCCGACAATAGAAGCTGGTCGATATCCGCAATCGTCAGTTCCGCAATCAGACGAGAGGCGGATGAGCCAACAGGAATGCCATAGGAATACGTTTCGCCCCTGAGCCAGACGGGCGTATGTACTCTCCTGACTTCAGTTATCGAAGCTTTCAGCTCGCATCTCACGAAATGTGCGAGCGTCATCGCCCCTCCTATGTGGTCGTTGCGGATATCGCAGATTTCTTTCCTCGAATCTGCGGGCCAGGCCCATGCATCGGAAAGTCAGCTTCCTGGCGCGGTCGCGTATTCACACTACCGGCCATAAGACGCCATTGACTGGAAGCCCTGAAAGCGGCCTTTCGCGACGGCGACTGAGCAGACCCGCCAGAGTGCAGGACAATGGGGCGATCATGGCGAACGGCAATCAACTCAAAGCACTGCTGCGTTCTCACGCGGAGGGCGACGATCGCCATTTCTACTCGGTGGCCATGCAGATGGCCGCCCATGAGGCGAAGCAAGGTCACGGAAAGCTGGCTGAAGAGCTGCGCGAACTGATCGATGCCGCGAAGGCTCGCCGCAACGTCGGCGGTGGGGATGGCGCGATCCCGATCGCGAGGCCGAAAGGCGAGCTTGCTGGGCTGCTCAATGTCTCCTACCCTTCGCGCCGGTTGAGCGACATGGTGCTGTCCGAGTCGTTGCAGCAGAGCCTGCAACGCGTGCTCAAGGAACAAAGGCATGTGTCGAAGTTGCGCAGCCATGGCCTGCACCCACGGCGCAAGCTGCTACTCGTCGGCCCGTCGGGTACCGGCAAGACGATGACCGCCTCGGCGCTCGCCGGCGAACTCGGCATCCCGTTGTTCGTGGTTCGTCTGGACGCGCTCATCACGAAGTTTATGGGGGAGACAGCGGCGAAGCTGCGTCAAGTCTTCGACGCCGTGGCGTCCACTCGAGGCGTCTACTTCTTCGACGAGTTCGATGCGATTGGCAGCCAGCGTGGAATGGCAAACGACGTGGGCGAAATCCGCCGGATCTTGAACAGCTTCCTGCTCATGATCGAGCAGGACGATTCCAACAGCGTGATCGTTGCCGCGACCAACCACCCGGACATTCTGGACGAAGCGCTTTTCAGGCGCTTCGACGACGTGGTCGAGTACCACGTGCCGTCGACGGCGGAGGTGCAGGTGCTGCTGCGGATGCGCCTGGCCGTCTACGTCAAGTCGAAGAAGGACCTCGCAGACCTGGCAACAGAAGCAACCGGCCTAAGCCATGCGGAGATAGCGCGAGCGATTGACGACGCGGTCAAGGAGGCCGTGATGCACGATCAGGAGATCATCCCGGCCGAAGCGCTGCGCATCCTGCTGCAGCAGCGCCACGCAGTGCGCCGCCGCACCGCCGGCAGCAACGAGTAAGCGCGTTCATTTTTTTGCATGGCCACCGAGAACCAACAGCGGCGCCCGCATCTCTTTCCCCATAACACGCGCTCCACCGAGGGATACACCGCCAAGAAGGCTGTCGTCGTCAAGGCTGCCGTACCGCCCCAGCCGCGTGTGCAACACGCGCAGGAGCTGCGTACCCAGTTTGCACAGGTAGAGGCAGCTCAGCTTCAGCGGGTGGCCGAGCAGACGGCCGCGGAAGTGCAGACAGCGATCGGCATCCAGATCGAGTTTGAGAGCCAGCAGGGGGGTTGAGTTGGCAGCCGAGAGCTTGGCCCGCGATCGTCAGGGCATTGAACTCATGAACGTGCGGGAGCAGGGTAACCAGTTGCTGGTCACTGTTTTCGTGCCCCAGGGCAAGCTGACGCACTTTGAAAAGCTGATCGAGGCCTACGCAGAACACCGAACCGGTGCCGGCGGTCGTTTGCTCGACAAACAGTCGTTGATCGATGCGATCCTCTCGGTGCGGGTCGCCACGTTCGACTCACTGTGGCCGGCAGCGCCGAGGCGCTGCCGGCCAACGACGCCGAGGCAATCTGGTGGGAAGCGTGGCTTCCCGCCGGCGACAACCGGCCGCAGGTCACTGCGGACTTCCGCAAGGTAGGTGAGCTGGCGGATCTGCTTGTACGGGAGCGAGCGCTGCACTTTCCGGAGCGCTCGGTCGTGCAGATGTACGGCAGCAAGGCGCAGCTGCTGCAGTCCTCGCTGGTCCTGAACATGGTGGCCGAGCTGCGTCGAGCGAAAACGACCGCCGAGTTCTTCGCTGCGCTCCCGTTGGAGGAAGCAGCTGAGTGGGGCGAGAACCTGCAAGACCGCCTCATGCCGCAGCATGCAGGCAACTCGTACTTTGCTGGACACCGGCGTCAATCATGGGCACCCACTGTTGGCTCTGATGGTCGACGACGGCGACCGCCACACCGTGGAGCCTGGCTGGGGACACGAGGATGCCAATGGTCATGGCACTGAACTGGCCGGCTTGGCATTGTTCGGTGACCTGACTCCGACGCTTTCGGACGAAGGCGCGCTGTCCGTACCGCATCGCCTCGAGTCAGTGAAGATCCTGCAGGGACCAGGCGACAACGACGGCCAGTCCTACGGCGCGATAACGGCGGAAGCCGTAGCGCGCGTTGAGATTACTGCCCAGGATCGGCGCCGTGTGTTCGCGATGGCAGTGTCGTCCACCGACGGTCGCGATCGAGGGCGCCCTTCGTCGTGGTCTGCGGAGGTCGACCGGCTCGCCTGCGACTACGATGGCCAGGGGGAGACGCCGCGCCTGTTTGTACTCTGCGCGGGAAACACGCAGGATCCCAATGCCTGGGGTGACTATCCGGCCAGCCTCTCGACGAACCTGGTGCACGATCCTGGGCAGGCCTGGAACGCGCTCACGGTGGGCGCGTACTCTGAGCTGACGACGATCTCTGAAGCCTTCGGCCACCAGTACACCCCGATCGCGGCAGCCGGTGGGCTGAGCCCGTACACGCCATGGGCGGTTCGAGCGGGCGGCCAAGTACAGCCTCGTCGTGTCGATCGAGGCGCCCGAGATCCAGCAGGACCTCTACGCGATAGTCGCGCAGCGGATTGCGGCACCGGTCGCGATCGAGATCCCGGTCTGAGCTACGAACCGCTTGAATGGATACCGCGACTGCGTCAGCAAGCGCTCGGCCTGCTGCACCAGGATCGAGTCAATGAATGGCCGCCACTTCGTCTCGACGACCAGCGCCTCGACGGTCAGATTGAGGCACCCAAGTTCCCACAGGCGCGTAAAGCCCTCAGATGGCTTGCCCTTGGCCAACAGCTGCCGCACGGTCGCGTTGCCGCCCTGGGCGGACAGCATCTGCTTGAACTGTGTGGGCCTGTAGCCCAACGCCTCGGCCTCGGCGGCCTTCTGCCTTAGAAATTCGGTAAAAGAACTCCCATCGCCTCAAGGGCGCCGGGTTGTCAGCGCGAACGCCCGCGGGTTTGTGGCTCGCATTTGCTCCGTGAAGACATCGGCTAGTTGAATCCAGCGTGGTGGATTCAGCTGCGCCGTCAATGTGGACGAATCTGCGGCAAGTACAGCTTGAGACCGGCCTCAACGAACTGTTCCTTTGTGAACTCGCCGCTTATGTATCGCTCGGCAAGGGCCTCCGTCTCTTTGGTCAAGAGGATGCCCTTCCCCCTGGCACGTTCGCGGCTAAATTCGAACTCTAGTTTTCGGCGAGCGCGTTCTTGGTCGTCGATGGGCACCGTGATCTCCTCGGCAAATGTTCAGGCAGCGGATTATCGTTCCCGAGCGTGGCGTCGACGAGAGCGGGTGCGTCCATATCGATAGAGCGAAGGATGCGCGCACCAAGGGCACAGTTCACGACGTTCTGGATGCAGCCGTCCAACCGCCATCGTCGAACGACGGCGGACGCATAAATTCGAAGGTTTGGCGAGCGTCAAGTTCCGAGGTAGACCAGCCGCTCGACCAGAAGATTGCCAAGGGCTGCTTTCTGCAACCGCCGACGAGTCAGCACGCTGCTCAAACCCGTTCGAGCAGCAAGGTGAGCCCGCCGAGTTGGACAGACGCTGCCAGCTCTCGGGTTGCGTGGCTTCCAACCAAGCCAGCAGGTCGTGCAGGAAGAGGCCGCTTGCACGGTCGAACAGCGCTGCGTCGGTTACTTGGTGGCCGACAGCTGTCCCGTGAACAAGGCACTCGTTCTGCAACCAAAGCTGAACGGCCGCAACCAGTCTTGCAAACTTTCAACTTGCCGCTTCGAAGTCTTGCTCGAAGCGATGTTCCTGGTGCTGATTCATGGGCACATGGCCTTCAGGCGTTGCATGACCAGACCGGCCCGTTCCGGCTCGGCAATCAGGCCCGGCAGCACGTTCGCAAAGTCCGCGTTCGTCAGCAATCGATGGAAGGATTCGGCCACCGCCTGCTGCAGTTCGACCGGGGCCGCAGCCATCTCTCCGGCCAGATCCTCACGTCCATCGACGATGTTGAGCACGTCCTCGATGTCATGGCTGCTCAGGAAGTCGCCACCGCCGCGTCCGGCGAAGGCTTCCAGCTTGGTCGCCACGAAGGCCACGGCGCTCACCAGTTGAATGGTGATGCCCGGGCTCAGTTCCACCGGCTCGGCGGTTTCGACGGCATGGGGGTACCAGCGGTTGGAGAAGCCCAGCACTTCGGGCTGCACTGGCATCAGGTCGAAGAGCACGCCCGAATCCTTGTGCACCCAGCGACAAATCACGTCGCTACTGATGTCACGCGCGAACCCGCGCTTAGCCACAGCTTCTTCAATGCGATGAAACATGACCCCGGTTGGCGTTCACTACCGCATCCACATCGCGGGTGGCGCGCACGCTGTCGGCCAGCGGATCCGTCACCAAAAGGCCGGCCACGGCGCCGCCGACGAAAACCACCTGTTCGCGCAGCTCGCCCAGCGCCTCGGCGATGCTGCGCAGGTTGGGCAGATTCGGGTCATCGGCTCGCATCGGCCACCCCCGCGTCGGACCGCATCAGTTCGGTCTCCATCAGCTTGGCAGCCAGGCTGCGCTCGCGCGCCCGGCCGATGCGCAAGGCATCCAGCAGGGCCAGCAGGCGATGCAGCGCCGGATCGGCCAGCGCGGCCTGCGGCGCGGTGCGGTAGAGCGGTGAAAGCGTCGGACCCTTCGCCCTGCCTTCGGGATGTGCCCACACCGGTGCTTCGCCCGGCGCCGCCGTCAGCTGACTGGCCAGCGGCTCGGCACCGAAAGCCGTTAGCACGCCCCGCTTGACCGGCCCCGTCGTGGCCGGCCAGATGTAGCGCACACCGTGCAGCACGAACTCCAGCAGGTTCGGCCGTACTGGCGACCACTCGCCGCGCGATGGCGCCACGGCCAGGCCCGACGCCACGGCGCGCTTTACGCTCGCATGCGCTTCAGATGCGCTCATGGCGAGCGCGTCGCCTAGCGCGGCGTAGGTCCAGCGCTGCGGCGGGTGTGCCGCCACCTTCAGCAGCACCAGCAAGTCTTGAGGTTTCAGATCCATCGTATGAGTTCATTCGCTATTCGCGAATTGCGAATATCGCTGATGAAGAAGCGGCTGGCAAGCCGTCAACCTTCCGAGCGCCCCGTCGCCGGCTGGCTGCTGGGCAGGTTGTCCTGCCAGGCTGCGTAGGTGATTGCGCTGTCCCTGAGAGGCTGAGAGCATTTCGATCATGCCCGCTCATCACGACAAAAGACCCCTGCTCGCATGACCTACCGCGAGGACGACAGCCGCATTCGCATCGGTCACGGGTCCGAGAACTTCGCCGTCCTGCGTCGAATTTCATTGAACTTGATCAAGCAGCGCAAGGCCGGCAACACCAGTTTCAGAGGTCGCCGCCTGAAGGCCAGTTGGAGCACTGACTACCTCGAAGCCGTACTCGGCCTGCCTCCCGCCTCATCTGGCGGATTTGCTTCGTGCGATAGCCCTGACCAGGGCCTGCTCACGTTGCTTGGGGCATGGCCCAAAACAATTTTCCGTTTTGGGGGCGCAGGGCGGGCGCGCTGCGGCGTTGCTCCTCGCTTGTGTGGCTCGCCACACAAGCGAGGAGCGCCTTGTATCGCATCCCGCCTTGCGCCCCCAAAACGGAAAATTATTCCGGCCATGTCCTTGGTCAGTTTTCTGGTTGTCCCGCAACCATCGAAGCAAGGACGCGGCAGAGGAAACGGTGAATCTGTTCATTGGTGAACGGTACATTGCCGACAAGCGAGCGAAAATCGAAATCTGGATGACTCTTGGCAAACTGAAGAGCCTCCATGATTTTTGCCAATTCTTCCTGCTCATATTCCTGAGGCAATCGAGCCAACTGGTCCGGGGAAAGCCCCGGGAAGGCATCAATGTCACGCACGTGCGCCAGCAGGTACAGCGGAATGTTGAGGTAAGCCGCTAACGTAGGGGAAGATTTAGGAGCAGTCATATTTGATAGTTAAATTGGTATTTCATAGTTCACTATGAAATCGTTTGCGACGCCAATTTGGCGCAGATGATTCGTGACATTGGTCAGCTGTTGTTCCGAAGGCTTGTAGTGGCCACTATCTCGATCTATCTCGACAAGCGTGCCATCTCGTACCTCAATTTCTCCCGCGCAAGCGACAGGCTGGCCCGCCATGAAGCTCGAGTGGTGGAACTTGCCAACGGGCCAACGTGTGGAAGCGTAAAGGTTGCCGTCGTGATCCATCACAAAGATTGCCTTGCCCTCGCCACCCGTGAACACGGAGCCTCCCGTTTTCGTATCGAACGGCTTGCCGTCGGCGCCGTACAACCGTCCGTCCGCACCGACGGTGAGCTTGAACGCCTTGCGTTCTTCTGCGTTGAGGTAGCTGACCGCCGTGCCAAATTGCGTTCCGAATTCCTCTCCCGCAACCTCCGCTATCAGCGCGGCGCAGTCCTGAAAGATTGCGCCGCGGGGTAGGGGGGCTGAAACGACGCGGCCATCCGGGGTGGAATGGATGGTGCTAGGGTGAAGCGCCTTGGACCACCGGGGTATGGGCTCCATGGTGTGACGCAACCCATGCATCAGGTCTGCCAGCACAACCAGCAGCAGATGCCGATCCTCCGGAAGGTTGCCCTGCGCCAGGGTCCCCTCTACGACGATCGCCCGCATCGTGTCGGCGGCCCGCAGGAGGTCCATGTTGCCGGCCTGGGCCAGTGCCAGCACATCCTCGCACACAAGATTTTCGAACGCATCCCTGCGGCGGTCCTCATCCATGGGCTTAGGCCGGCTGCTCAGGTGTGCACTCAATTTCTGAAGATGCGTCGTCGGATTCTTTCTCGCTGCACGTTCCTTCAAGCGTTTCATCGCCGAACTGCCGTCGAGCAACGCGGCGTGATTCGATTGCGGAAGCAAATTCGAAGCGGCAAGATTTTCATCGACCTTCGCACATAGGGTAGCCACCGGAAGACCTTGCTGCAACAAGCCCAGGTCTCTGCGCGTGGATGCAAGGTCGGTTTGGATCTCCTGCAGCTCGTGCAAATCCAGATGACCCTCGACACCTTCATCAATGCGGGCCTGATCGGCGGAGATGAGGTCTCGTAGGAGTCGTTCCCGCTGTCGCATGACTTCGAGTTGCTTACGACCTGACG
Source organism: Rhizobacter sp. (assembly GCA_021153565.1). Taxonomy (GTDB): domain Bacteria; phylum Pseudomonadota; class Gammaproteobacteria; order Burkholderiales; family Burkholderiaceae_C; genus Albitalea. Next base: position 883 of record JAJKJU010000234.1, on the reverse strand, counting down.
GCAGGATCGGTGCTTCCGCCAGCGACGGGTCGGCCAGGATCATCAGCCGCCCACGTGCCTGAGCCAAGCGCATCTCAGCAACTGCAATCTTTTGCGCTACTTCCTTGCTTTCGGTCGAAAACTCCTCTTTCCGTCCACAGGCAAATACACCTCCCGCGGGCAGATTGGCCGATGCTCGATCCAAGCGTGCCAGCGACGAACGCAGTTGTTGCACTTGGGCCGCTTGCAAGCGAATTTCGCCATGCAGCCGCTTGGCGGACACGGGGAGAGGCGCTTTGAGAGACTGAATCGAGCTCGCCCCACGCGGCCGCATCGATACGTCGGACGGGCCACCTCTGGGGGCCAGGTTCACTGACGTCTGCGGGTGGCCCGTAGCCCCCTGAAGTTTGGTGTTCCCGGACGAATCGATGGGCACATGATCCCCCGTCCTGGCGATGTTCCCTCCCAGCTTTGCAATCCCGCTGTGCATATTGACTCCTTGTGACTCCTTGGCTTGCTTAGTTTGATGTGGTGGCGGCCCTTGCAGCGGCAGCAGCCGAAGCGCTGTTTGATGATGCGAAAGCCGGTTTAGACCGAACTTTGACGATTCATTTAGACGACGGCCCTCCTCGCCAGCGGCGATCGACGTGAAGATGACGCGATGAAGTTGGTAGCCGACGCGAGTGCTGGCGGCATAGGCCTGTCTTAGAGGCGTCTTAGAGGCTGAGAGTTTTTCGAGCGTGTCCGAGCAGCGCGTCAAAAGGCACCTGATCTAGGCGCAAGGCACAGCCATAGCCCGGGTCGCACTAAACCGCTGAGGCGGTAGCCCTGCCGCCCAGGCCGGGGCCGCTTGCATGGCGCGGTAGTCCTGGCGCTCCGGTTGGAGAACGATAGAGAGGCTGTT
>JAJKJU010000233.1 GCA_021153565.1 Rhizobacter sp. | reverse complement strand
CCCACGTCGCCCCACTGATCGTGCCGGTGTGCCCATTGCCCGACAGATCGGCCAGCGTCGTCCCGGCGCCTTCGTTGAAGCCGTATGCCGCAACCAGCCCGGGGTCGGATTGCGGACCAGGCGAGCCAAGCTCGTCGGAGCCCAATTCGCGCAGGTACTGCACCAGCGAACTCAGGTCGGCGCTGCTGATCGAAACGCTGTTGTGCGCCAGCACCGCGGCCTCAAGTGTCGAAGCCGAACCGTCATGTAGATAGGGCCCTGTTTGCCACACATCGCGCAGCGTCGGGACATCAATACCGGTCAGCGTCCCACCCGATCGTTTTCCGCTGGAGGGCTTCAGGGTGCCGATGTTCTGCAATCCCATTAACCCTGAATTCGTGAACGATGGTCCGCCATGGCAAGCACCGCAACCCTGTGCGGTAAAGACTGCGCGACCAGCCGCACCTGTCGCGGTGATCGCACCCGAAGCGTCACGATATGGGGTCGGGTCGAAGGAGTTGAGCGAGCTGACGTAGGCCGCCAAGGCGTCCAGGTCTCCACTCACTCCGCTTTTGGGGTCACCCAGCGGCTGGCTGCGCGTGCCGGCATTGAAGGAGATGTTGCTCATCAGTCCGGTGCCACCGGCCAGTGTGCGAATCTGCCCTTCGAAGTCTTGCACTTCGTCGAAGTTGCCGCTCCAGTGCAATAGTCCTTGTGCGCCGGCGCGGCCACGCAACGCGATCGTGTTGCGCAACCCCTCGCCCTGACCGGTCAAGTCCCAGGTGCGGCCGTCGCTGCCACCGTCGTTGTGGCAAGTTGCGCAGCTCAAATAGCGATCAAGCGCGAGACGAGGATCGCGGGCATCGTAGAAAAGCTGCTTGCCCAGGAGCACCGTGCTGGTGAGCTTTTCCGACCCGACGGCGTTCAGGGAGGCCACAAGGGGAACGCTCAGCTGTCCACCGGTGAGCAGCGTCTGCAGGTCGTACACGCCGACCGTGCGGTCCATGAAGTTGTTGACGTACAGCGTCTTGTTGTCGCCGGAGATGGCCAAGCCTTGCGGGGCGCGGCCGACACTGAATCGCATGATCTGGAAGCCGCCGTGCGCGTCGACCACCGCCACCTCGCGACTCGTTTCGAGGGCGACAAACAGGTACGTGCCTCGGCTGTCATACACAGCGGCTGTCGCAACGCTCGCGTTGTCGTGATCGACACGCTTGCCGAGGTCTTCTTGATTGGTGGAAAGCACGATGCGAGAACTGATGGCCCTCACTGTGCTCTGAAAATTCAATGCGGTGCCGTCGCGCAGCGTGCCTCGCTTGATGTTGTCCTGCTTGGAAGGGACCCAGGCCTGGCTGCCGTCGGGCGAGATCGTCGCCGCGCCCAGGTAATTGGGTATGCCACGTCCTTGGTTTTCAAGGTCGGGCTTGTCACTGTGCTGCAAGACGATGGTGCGCATGAGACTCAGGCCGCCTGCACTCATCACCACCACCTCTGCGCCATTGCTGGGCGTGGTCGTGACGGTTGCCGTGCTTTCGCCGGGCAGGGACGGCGTGATGAAGCGCGATACGTAGACGCTGGCGCCATCGGCGCTGATCGACAGGTGCCGCGGGTTGGCGCCGACCGATGCACTTGCGAGCAAGGCGTAGTTCAGCGCATCGAATTTCAGCAACTGGCCCGTGGCCTCGAGCACGACGAACGCCTGCGCCGCGGTAGGTGACATGGCGATGCCGAATGGCCGTGATGCGCGTGGCAATGCAATGGTGTTGACCACCGCATTGGTGGCTGGGTTGATGACGCTGATCGAGTCGCTTCGCTTGTTGGTCACCCAGATCAGCCCGTTGGGCGCGAGCGCAATGGTGCGCGGAGCAGTGCCGACGCTCACCTCGGCCTGCTTGGCAAGCGTGACGGCGTCGAATGCACTGACGCTGTCATTGTCCTGGTTGACGACCCACAAGCGCGGATTGCCGCTCGCGGGTGTTTGCACAATGATGTTGCTCGACACACTCGGCTTGCCAGACATAGCCGGCAGGTACACGCTTTGCAGGAAGGTGCGCGTACGCACGATCAAGCTGCTGTCCGTTGCACTGAAGGTCACACTGAAGGTGCCCGGAGTGGCAAAGGTATGGCTGATCGTCGCGGACGACGACCAGGCGGTATCACCTGTTCCGTCGCCGAAATTCCATCGATACATCACATTGGTGCCACCCTGCGTGGTCGCCGTGAATGTCGTCGTGCTGCCAACCTGCGTGGCAACAACGGGCGGCAACGGGTCGATGACGACGCCGTTGATCGCATTGATGGTCCACACGAAGTTGGCGCTGGCGACGTTGATGCCGTCGCTGACGGTGACGACGACGTTGTAGTCGCCTGCCGCCGATGGCGAACCGCTGATGACGCCGGTTGTGGAATTGAGTGACAAGCCGCTCGGCAGCCCGGTGGCCGTGTAGGTCAGGGTATCGCCGTTTGGATCTGAGGCGCTCAGTTGCAGATTGACGGTCGAGCCCACGTCGCTTGCTTGCACGCCGGGGTTTGTAATGGACGGTACGGTGGCCGGGTTGGGCACCGGTGCTATCCCCATGCGCACGATCTTTGCGACCGAGGGCACCCCGGCTTCGTTGAACACAAAGAGCATGTAGTACCCAGGCGTAGCGTCAGCCGCGCGCGCTGGTGCCTGTACGGACAGATTCAAACCATTGGCGTTGAAAGTCAGATCCAAGAACCGCTGGTCCATGTTGAAGCTGTGAGTCGTCGCGCCGGTCTTCACCAGCACAACACGGCTCACACTTGCTGCGTTCGCGACGCTTACCGAAATCACCTTTCCGATGTCGACCCATTCGGGCGCCGACGCGATGATCGGGCGCGAAGCGCGTTGGCCACCCGCGGCAAAGAGATAGGGCGGGTAATAGATCTCGGCATTGAGCTCATCCCTGGACTCAGGCGATGTCACGAGGGCTCCGCCGCCTGTTGTCAGCACGCTGGCATCCGGCAGCAGGATGGCATTCGAATGGTAGAGGTGTGGTCTTGTACCCGACGGCCCCTGCATCCATTGGCCGGTGATCGGATCCCAGACCTCGGCCTTGCTGTTGACACCGGTCAGTTCGTTTTCCACTTGGCTGCCGCCAGTGGCAAGCACTTTTCCGTTCGCGAGAATGGTTGCACTGACCCACTGACGCTGCGAAGACAAGGATTGCGTTGGAGTGATCACGGGGTTGCCACCGCCGGTGATGTCGATTACCAAAGCGCCATTGGAATTGCCGCCCAGTTGAAGAATGCGGCCGGGACGGAACATGGCTGCGCTTCCAGTCCAGCTTGCGTACTGCGAGGCGAGTTGCCCGGCCAGCGCGATGCTCCCGTTGCCGCTCGGGTTGACGTAGTACATCTGCCCATTGGAGTCGTACCCAAAGACTCTTCCATCGGGTGCAACGAAATTCCGCGGATAAAACGCCTCGAACGCAGAGGTATCGGCAGCGGACAACAAGCGGAATTCACCTGCCAGACTCCGGACCTCGGGCCGGTCGGTCCCGCCCGTCCCACCCTGGATGTAGATTTCTCCGTTGGCCAACGTCACGGCGGTTGAGTAATAGCGCAAGCGCTGCATGTCGGGTTTGCGAGTGATAGTTCCGCTCGCCACGTCGAACACGTTGCTGTTCTGGTTGGGCTGATTGAGGGGCCCCCCGGACCACAAGGATCCTCCAGCGATGAAGGTACTGGCCGGAGCACTGGGCGACTCCGGCGGCAGCATCACATTGGCGCTGCAGAAGATGTCGGTACCGGTGCCATTGGGCAAGGTGAGATGGCCTGCATCAGGCGCGCCAGTGCCATCCCAAATGTCGTAAGTCGAGAGTCCTGTCTCTACACCGGTGGTGGTACTACCGTACGTCAGCAGGCGTCCATCGGGCAGAACCACTGCATGCACGGCGACGCCTGGCCAGTTGTAGACAGGCGACCACATGCCACGCGTGTTGGCATCGCTCGGAATTGGGATGCTGGGAAAGAAGGTCTGTGGCGGTGTGACGGCGGCCTTTACTCGATTGGATGAGTTGGTTTCGGTATCCTCTTGGCCACCGCCGCATGAAAGCAGCACAGCCGCACACAAAAGAACAGCGAGAAAGCCTTTCCTTGGCCATAGGCCACGGGAACCTATCTTCTCCATCTTTTCTCCTCCGGTGCCTTTTTTCGACATGAACATGGCGATGCAATCCGCTCACGCAAGCTAGCGCATGTCAAACATCTCGAGACAAACGCGGATGGCTCCAACCGCTCCGACCATCGAGGGCTATTTACCCAAGAATAGTTTCCCTGAGCGCAAGTGCTACCCCTTGGATAGGGTATGGGGATCAGATAGTTAGGGAGGCGGCGGAAGGATCGACACGTACGCCAAGCTTGTCAGCTCATGCACTATGGTCCGCAGATCTATACGAGCAAGCAGGCCGGGCTGTCGTCGAACGCGGTTGAATTTATCCAAAGCATCGCCAGTGCTGCGACGGGATGGTTCCCACACGGGAAGACGCTGAAGGTCGCGTTCGCCCGCGCTCGGGTCGTCGAGGCTGGACAGGAATGCAAGGTAGCGCAGATTGCAGCCCAGGAGGATCTCGCGCAGGTCGATGAGGCTGTAGATCGTCTCTTTCAGCGGGGCCAGTTCCCGCGTGGCAGCGCTACCCCTATGTTCCACCTTGCGGTGGTGCTTGAAAAAGCTGACGTCATTGACGGTGGTTTCCACGCGCAACACGCGCGAGAACTTGTCGTAGACCTTTACCGCTGGCCGCGCCCATGTAGTGCTTGATGCAGCGGCCTTCGATGCGGGTAGACAGCCGCGAGCCGATCTCTTCGGCCAACAGGGGCGTGATCTTCTTGCCGAGAAAGCCAGCCACGCGGGGCACGTCGGCGGCCAGCACCGCCTGGCGCGACAGCGCGTCGTACAGCGGCACCAAAATCTCGCGGCTGCGAAACATCAGATCCGTGGAGTACTCGGCCTGTCGGATGCTCCAGTGCCAATCTTCCTGGGAAAACGCGTCGGCCACCGGGCACAGCCAATGGGCATAACGCCTCAGGCGCTGGTGAATCACATCGGGACTGAAGGCGTCGGCCAGCGCCTGCGCACGACCATGGTCCGAGATGCACAAGAAGGCGTTGTCTTCCTGCACGAAATCTGACCGCACTGGCGACTTCGTGCCGACCGAAACCCGCGACCAGTTGTAAGCTCACCTCTTACCGCGCAGCGTACCGTCTACTGCGCGGTGTTCATGTCGGCGGCGATCTCCGTCGCGCTGAGGGCGCGGTTATAGATGCGCACTTCGTCAATCGTGCCATTGAAATTGAACTTGCCCGCGCCCGTGCGACGACCCACGTTGACGTTCACCGTCGAGTTTTGCTGTGTGGCCGTGACGGTCCCGCGCAGCGCGCCGTTGTTCAGCACGCCGTTGACGTACACGCTCATCGTTCGAGCGCTTGCGTCGTACACACCCGTGACGTAATACCAGGTGTTTGCCTGCAGGACCGTGCTGCTGTAGCGCGCCATCAGCGCCCCGGTTGAACTGGCCAGCTTGAAGCCCACCGTTCGAGGCCCTGTGTCGACCGACGTGTCGAGCTGGAAGCCTATCGCGTTAGAACTGCGCTTGGAAACGATGGCTGCATCATCGGCCGGGAAGGCGGTCGTCCGGATCCAGGCGCTGACCGTCATGCTCCCGGTGAATTGAAGCGATGTGGGGTTACCCAGGTCAACGTAGGCATTGGTCCCGTTGAAGTTGAGGGCGGGACCGTACTTGCCCGCCGTGGTCCACGTCGCGTTGTTGATCGTGCCGTTGTTGCCGTT
>JAJKJU010000232.1 GCA_021153565.1 Rhizobacter sp. | reverse complement strand
CTGCTCGTCGTTGCAAATGCTCGCCATAGCCCTGGCTATGGCTGCGCTTTGCGCCTAGATCAGGCGCCTTTTGACGTGCTGCTCGGACACGCTCGACATACTCTCAGCCTCTCAGCGGCTACCTGACGTGGCTCGACGCGCGTTTCGGCACCTTCGTCGATCCCGTGGCGACCTCTTTCAATCCGAGCGCGTACACCACCTTCGCCGCCGTGCCGGTGCCGCACGTCGACCAAGACAACTCGGGCCACCGCCGGCCGAACGCCCCTCGCCTGGCGCTGAGCACGACCTACGCTCGAACCGTCCCGTTGGACACGGGCGCACGGATCATCCTGTCCGCACGCGTGTACTTGCAGTCCGGGACGTTCACCTCACTGGAGAACTTCTCCGACCCGCAACTGGGCTACCGAAAGGCCTATGGCAAGACCGACGTGGGCATGCAATACGAGTCGGCGAGCCGGCGCTGGACTGCCAATGCCTACCTCTACAATTTGGAGGACAAGCGGGTATACGCCAGCGCCGTCCCGCTTCACGCGGTGACCACCGTCAGCTACCAGCCAGCACGATCGATCGGGCTTCGCCTCGGATACCGGTTCGATTGAGTGGATCGCGACCTGTGGGCCTGGGGCGCCGGAGACCATTGGATGCCGCCCAGTGAGGCAAGTGCACCGGTATCGACGAATGCTCAGTGGCTGAGCGCAGTCAGGACCTTTCCCCGTGGCGGCATCGCCGGCGCGCTGCTGGTGCGCGTTGTGCTCTTCAGCACCGCCATCACGCTGGTACTGACGGTGTTTCAGTTGACCCTGAGCTACCGCAGCGAACGCTCGCGACTCGACGATCGCCTTTCCGAGATCGAGGCCTCCACTGCGCGCAGCCTGGGTGAGAGCCTGTGGGCTCTCGACAGGCGGCAGCTCGAGGAGCAACTCGACGGCCTGCTGCGGCTGCCGTCGATACGCGCCGTCGAGGTGCGCGAGACCAGTTCGCCGATCAGGTCGTTCGTCGTCGCACGCGGTCAACCGCAGGGCGCCAGGTTTGTCGAGCGCCGGGTGTCGTTGACCTGCTGCGGCGCCCAGGCGCAAACAATCGGCACGCTGCACATCCAGGCGACATTGACGGAGATCTACTCCAATCTGGTGGCCCAGGCGGCCGTCATCCTCCTGAGCAACGCGGCCAAGACGTTTCTGGTGGCGTTCTTCATCCTATACATCGTCCACCGCCTGGCAACCCGCCACCTTCTGGACATCACGGCGTCGGTGGCGGGCGTCACGCCGGAGGCCGACGTCACGCCATTGGTGTTGCGCCGTGCCGGCCTTCGGGGCGACGAACTCGACCGGCTGGTGGAGGCCATCAATGCGATGCGCGACCGGCTGCGCCAGCACACCCTGGACCTGAAGAACGCGAACGCACGCATGGCCACCCTGCTGGACAACATGCCGGACCTCGCGTGGGTCAAGGATGCCCAGGGTCACTTCATCGCCGTCAACCGCGCCCTGGCGGCCATGAAGGGCATCGCAGAGCCCATCCAATTGGTCGGCAAGTCCGACCTCGACATCGAGGCGCCCGACGTGGCCCGGGCCTATCAGGCGGATGACATCGCCGTGATGGCATCGCGCAGTTCCCGGCGCATCGAGGAAACGCTGGCTCACGCCGACGGGAGCACAACGCTCTTCGAGACAATCAAGACGGCCTTGCTCGACATCGATGGCAAGGTCGTCGGCACGGTCGGAATCGCACGCGACATCTCTGCGCGCCGGCAGGCGGAAGCCGACCGCGAAGCACGCCGCGTGGCCGAGATCGCAACCGCGGCCAAGAGCGCCTTCCTGGCGCACATGAGCCACGAGATCCGCACCCCGATGAACGCGATCATCGGCATGTCGCATCTGGCGCTGCAAGGCCCGCTCGACACGGCACAGCGTGACCGCGTGCGCAAGGTCCATGGCGCGGCGAAGTCCCTGCTCGGGATCATCAACGACATCCTCGACTTGTCGAAGATCGAGGCCGGCAAGCTGGACATCGAATCGGTGCCATTTGATCTCGCCGAGATCCTGGACGGGCTTGTCACCCTCACCGCCCTGAATGCCGATGAGAAGGGCGTCGAACTCATCCTCTCGCTGCCGCCCGATCTGCCGACGCCGCTGGTGGGTGACCCGACGCGCTTGCGCCAGGTGCTGCTGAACCTGTGCAACAACGCCGTGAAGTTCACCGCGAAGGGGGAGGTCGTGGTGGGCGTCGACATGGTGGAGCGCCGCACGGACGCTGTGCGCTTGCGATTCGATGTGCAGGACACGGGCATCGGCATCCCGCTGCAGGTGCAGCAGCGCTTGTTCCAGCCGTTCGCGCAGGCCGACTCGTCCACCAGTCGGCAGTACGGCGGCACCGGCCTGGGTTTGACGATCAGTCGCCAACTGGTGGAGATGATGGGAGGCAGCGATATCGGCATCGACAGCGCACCGGGCAGCGGCAGCACCTTCCATTTCGAGCTGGGATTTGCATTGCATCCCTCGGCGGCGCAGGCGGCTTGGCAACCACCCGCCGAACTCGTCGGCCGCCGTGTGCTGGTCGTGGACGACAACGCACGCGCTCGTGCCATCGTCGCGCGCCTGTGCACGGCATTCGGCATGGAGGCGAATGCATGCGCCAGCGCCGCAGAGGCGGTGAGTCTGGTCCGGCAGGCCGCCGCGGCCGGCAGGCCTTACGAACTCAAACTGATCGACTGGAACATGCCCGAGGTCGACGGCATCGAATGTGCGGACCTGTTGCAGCGTGACCGCCCGCCAGGCGGGGCGCCCGACGCCGTCCTGATGGTGTCGCCGGCCGGGCTCAGCACAGCCCAGCAAATGGCGCAGGCCAGGGGTCTGGTGATGGGCGCCCTGATGGAGAAGCCCGTCATGGCGGCGACCTTGGCCGACGCCTGCCTGCGGGCCCTCGGAGTGGTCGATGCGAAAGCGGTGCAGCCGGCGAGGCGGGACAAGACCCTGAATGCGAACCAGGCGCTTCTCAGGGGCGCCCGACTGCTGCTGGTGGACGACAACGAGATCAATCGCGAAATTGGCGTGGCGTTTCTCGAAGACTCGGGCATCCAGGTCCGCACGGCCGGCGATGGCCGGGAGGCGCTCGAGATGCTGGCGCGAGAGCACTTCGACGGCGTGCTGATGGACTGCCAGATGCCCGTGATGGACGGCTACGAGGCGACCCGGCGCCTGCGCCAGCACATGCAGTGGCGCGATCTCCCGGTGATCGCGATGACCGCCAACGCACTGACCAGCGATCGCGACAAGGTGCTCGACTCCGGCATGAACGACCACGTCACCAAGCCCATCAACGTGGAGCACCTGTTCGCGACGCTGGCCCGCTGGGTCAAACCCGGCAACGCGGCGGCCGGCTGACGGGTTTCCGGGCGACGGGCGGGAAGGTCGCCTTCACTTGTGCCTGGCGGACTGCGGGGTGCCGAACCACAGCTCGGGCCGCTTGAGCGGTCCGGCCGGGATGAACGGATTGCCGATCTCGATGACGGTGCGTTGATCCAGCCGCGCTTTGCGCAGACGCTCGCCATAGTACGTGTCGAAGAGCTTGTCGAACGAGCCGTCGGCGATCGCCTTCTCGAGCCCGTCGCCGATCGCCCGCGCAAGGCGTGTATTCCTGCGGTTGACCATGAAGTAGGCATCGTTGACATAGTGGATCACGACGTGCGGCTCTACCGCCAGCGTGTCTGCAAACCTCTCCTGTTCCGCCCAGATCTCGATCGCGCCGCGCGGAAAGTAGTCGAAGCGCTTGTTGATGAGCATCGGGAACAGCGCCTCGTAGCGCGGTGCGGTGACGACCTCGACGCCGCGTTCGCGCAGGATGAAGGTGTCCGGCCAATCCTGCGCCTGCCCGATGCGGATGCGGATGCGCTTGAGATCGTCCAGCGAATGCACATTTGCCAGCAGGTTCTCGTCGCCCTTGCGGACCAGGCCGATCCGCCAACCGATCAGACCTTTCGTCAGGGGAATGGGGACCGCGAGCAGGTGCCGCTCACGCTCGAACGTGCTCGGAATCGCGGCGACGTCGATCGTCCGTCCCGCTTCCAGTTCGATGGCCAGCCGCTCGGGATTCATCGGCACCTGGGCCTGCTCGATCCGGTATGGCGTGCCGGTCTTCGACAGCGCGAGCTGGAGCAGGTCGCGCGAATAGCTGAGGCGGCGGTCCATGGGTGATTCGGGACGCGGATAACGGACCACTTCGACACTGCGGGCGCTCGGTGCCAGTCCGAGCGCGACGCTTGCCAGTAGGGCCGCCACACAATGGGTCAGGGTCATCTCTGCCGTCCTCCTCGGCGGGGCGTTGTGGTGCACGGAGACGAATCAGACATGTCCCCGCCGATCTCAAGAAGGGCTCCGTGCGCTGCGGACGGAGTTGGGCCGTCGAGCAGCAAGTATGCGGTTGAGAACGGTCCACGCCAATCGAAGCTTCGGTTCGTTGAGCGGACTCGTGCCATGCACGCAGTTTTGAACCGATGATGGACTTGTAGCGCCCCACCGCGGTCTCCACTGTAGTCCGAGCGCCAAGTCGTGCGAAGTGACTGACCAGTGCCTTGTGAGCTTCGCCCTATCGTGCTTGAGTTCGTTTGGCAATCGGGTCGACGACCCTATGGTGTTCATACTGTAAGAAGACGATCTTGTCTCTTTCTGCACTACTGACATGCCCTTCCCGACGATCCCCCTCCCAGGCAACAGGATGCTTACGGGTCAAATCCCGGGGCCGTCGACCAATGCCAATCCGACATTGGTGCAGCAGATCGCCAGCCATCTGCCGTTGAAGATCAGGGAAAGAAAGCCCGAGGAGGCGGGACAACGCCCGCGGGCCTGCGTCCCAAGTTCACTTTCTATATCTTGGCCGGTCGATATACCGGTCGAAATATGGCGCGATATCGCCAAACGCCTGGATCGGCCCAATGCGAAGGCGTTACGCGAGGTCTGCAAGGCTGCCCATGCCGCTGTGCCCCCCGTGAAGGCCTTGGTAGTGCACACACGAATCGACCTGATTTCGGCCCTCATGCTAAGCGCGGTCATAGCCGGTGAAATCACCAAACTGATCGCCAAAAACTGTCGCCTTGGTATCGAAGAGGTGCAGGCCCTGGCGAAAAACACCTCGATCATCTCGCTCGACCTGGCCTCCAACAAGATTGGGGATGAGGGCGCGCAAGTCCTGGCGGCCAACACCTCGATCACCTCGCTCGACCTGACCAGCAACAACATTGGCAGGGCGGGCGCGGAAGCTCTGGCGGCCAACACCTCGATCACCTCGCTCGACCTGACCAGCAACCACATTGGTACAACGGGCGCGAAAGCCCTGGCGGTCAACACCTCGATCACCTCGCTCGGCCTGGGGCACAACAGCATTGGCGCTGAGGGCGCCATAGCCCTGGCGGCCAACACCAAGATCACCTCGCTCAACCTGGCACACAACTGGATCGGTGATGAGGCCGCGCAAGCCCTGGCGGCCAATCCCTCGATCATCTCGCTCGACCTGGAAGACGCCCGCATCGGCGCTGCAGGCGTGCAAGCCCTGGCGGCCAGTACCAAGATCACCTCGCTCAACCTGAGCGAAAACCAGATCGGTGATGCGGGCGCGCAAGTCCTGGCGGCCAACACCTCGATCATCTCGCTCGACCTGACCAAAAACGAGATTCACGCTGCGGGCGCGCATGCCCTGGCGGCCAACACCTCGATTACCTCGCTCAACCTGGCAGCCAACTACATCGGTGATGAGGGCGCGCATGCCCTGGCGGCCAACACCAAGTTCACCTCGCTCAACCTGGAACACACCGGGATCGGCAATGCGGGCGCGCAAGCCCTGGCGGCCAACCCATCGATCACCTCGCTCAATCTGGCCGACAACAAACTTGGCGCTGCGGGCGCGCAAGCCCTGGGGGCCAATACCACGATCACCTCGCTTCACTTGTGGGGAAACAGCATTGGGGATGAGGGCGCAAAAGCCCTGGGGGCCAACACCACGATCACCTCACTCTACTTGTCGGCAAACGGCATCGGCAATAAGGGCGCGAAAGCCCTGGCGGCCAATACCTCGATCACCACGATCGACCTGCGCGACAACGACATCGGCGCTGCGGGCGCGCAAGCCCTGGCGGCCAACACCACGATCACCTCGCTCCACCTGACAGACAACAAGATCGGTAATGCGGGCGCGCGAGCCCTGGCGGCCAACACTTCGATCACCTCGCTCCACCTGGACTACAACAAGATCGGTGATAACGGCGCGCGAGCCCTGGCGGCCAACACCAAGATCACCTCGCTCACCCTGGGAGCCAACAAGATCGGTGATGCGGGCGCGCGAGCTCTGGCGGCCAACACTTCGATCACCTCGCTCGCCCTGTGCGGCAACAAGATCGGTGCTGCGGGCGCACGAGCTCTGGCGGCCAGCACTTCGATAACCTCGCTCGACCTGTGCGAAAACAAGATCGGTGATGCGGGCGCCCTGGCTCTGGCGGCCAACACCAAGATCACCTCGCTCAGGTTGATTAACTGCGGCATAGGCGAGGCAGGCCGGGCAGCTCTGGAAGCAGTGCGAGATCGCTTTGAATTGCTGGAGTTGCACTAAACCGCTGACGCGGTAGTCCTACCGCCCAGACCGGGCCGTTTGCATGGCGCGGTATCCCTGGCGCCCTGATTGGAGAACGATGGAGGGGCTG
>JAJKJU010000231.1 GCA_021153565.1 Rhizobacter sp. | reverse complement strand
GCGCAAAGCGCAGCCATAGCTTGGCTATGGCGAGCATTTGCAACGACGAGCAGGGGGCTTTTGGCGTGATGAGCGGGCATGATCGAAAAACTCTCAGCCTCCGAGCGGGACCGCCTTCGTCGACTCGCGAACAATCAACTCCAGCTTCGCCACCGTCGCCCGAGGCGGCTTGTGGCCCTCGATGAGCGCCACCACCGCGCTCGCGGCCTCCCGGCCCAGATCGCGCAGGGGCTGCCGCACCGAGGTCAACGGCGGAAGCGAGAAGGAGGAATGCGGCAGATCGTCATAGCCCACGATTGACATGTCATCGGGGACGCTCATTCCGCGCCGGTACATCGCCAGCATCGCGCCATACGCAGAGTCATCGTTGGCCGCGAACACCGCCGTGAATGGCAGGCCGCGGTCCAGCAGCGTGTTCATCGCGGTCACTCCGCCCGTCTCCACATACCCCCCGTTCGCGACCAGCCGCTCGTCGAAGGGCAACCCTGCCGCCACCAGTGTGTCGTGATACCCGCGCCAGCGTTCTACCGCATCCAGTCGATCTTGCGCCCCCGCAATGAACGCGATCTTTCGGTGGCCGAGCTCGATCAGATGGCGCACCGCCTCGCAGGCCCCTGTGTAGTGATCGAATCCCAGCGAATGCACCCGCGTTGAGGCGGACTGCCGCCCCAGAAACACCATCGGCACGCCCTGCGCATGGCGGTCCATCAGCGTATCGTCCAGGTCGGCCAGCAGCAGGATCACACCGTCCACACGCCGCCCGACAAGAGACATCAGCCGCCGCTCTTCTTCCACCTTGTTCCAGTGGCCGCTCACGAAGATGGCTTCGTAGTTGTGACTGGCCAACACATCCTCGACCCCGCGGACTGCTTCATTAAAGAATGAATTGGAGACTTCCTGCGTCAGCACGCCCACCGTCATGGTGCGCCCCGTGGCCAGCCCACGGGCGACCAGGTTTGGCCGGTAGTTCAGGCGCTTGATGCTGCCCTCGATGGCCGCGACTTTCTCTTCCGAGACAACGTGCGTGCCGCTGAGGTAGCGCGACACGGTGCTGGTGGACACCCCGGCCAGGCGCGCCACCTCTTCGAGGGTGATGCTATTGTTTTCGATGGACATTGCTTGATGATAGCGCTTGCCTTGGCGACTCACGATAGTCCGCGGGTTCACGTGCGCGGTCTATCACCCTAGGTAAAACGCGAAGTTTTTCACCCAATTCCACCGATTGGCAAGAAAAGCCAGGCACCTTGGTTGCAAGCGCTTGCATGGAAAGCTATCGTGCCAGCCATGAAGTCGAAACCGATCCGGTTCCCGCCCCAGTTCCTGTGGGGCACCGCCACCTCCGCGTACCAGATCGAGGGCTCGCACGACGTCGACGGTCGCAAACCGAGCATCTGGGACACCTTCTCCAAGACCCCCGGGCGCGTCACCAACGGCGACACCGGTGATGTCGCCACCGACTCCTACCGCCGGGTGGAAGAAGACGTGGCCCTGCTCAAGCAGCTGGGCGCCCGCGCCTACCGTTTCTCCATTGCCTGGCCGCGGGTCATGCCCGACGGACGCGGCGAAGTGAACCCGCTGGGCATCGCTTACTACCAGCGCCTGGTCCGTCTGCTGAGTGACGCCGGCATCACGCCGATGGCGACGCTCTACCACTGGGACCTGCCGCAGGCGCTGCATGACGAAGGCGGCTGGATGCAGCGCCGCACCGCTGAAGACTTCGCGCGCTTCGCCGGAGTGATGTTCGACGCCCTTGGCGAGAGCGTGCCCTACTGGTTCACGGTGAACGAGCCGTGGTGCGCATCCTTCCTGTCGCATGCGATGGGAGAGCATGCGCCGGGCGAACGCGACCTCGGCCGCGCGCTGACGGTGGCCCACCACCTGCTGCTCGGACACGGCCTCGCGATGACCGAATTCCGCAAGCGCAAGCTCGGCGGACAGATCGGCATGGCGCCGAACGTCGACTGGCGCGAGCCTTACTCGCAGGACCGGCAGGACATCGCCGCCTGCGAGCGCGGCCTGGACTGGTTCAACCGCTGGTTCATCGACCCGATCTACCACGGCCGCTATCCGGCGAACATGTTCGCGCGCTATGGCGAGCTGGGCCTGAAGCCGCCAATCCTGGCCGGCGACATGGCGACCATTTCGCAAGCGCCCGACATGCTGGGCATCAACTACTACACCGGCAGCTATGGCATGAACCGCGCCGACCCGCTGCCGCTGCGGGCGCAGGACGACGCGCTCACACAGATCGAGGCTTTGCGCAACCTGAGCACCGCCAATGTGCCGGGCTTCTCGAAGACCGACATCGGCTGGGACATCTTCCCCGAGGGCTTCTACAAGGTGCTGCTGTGGCTGCGCGACGAATACGGCAACCCGCCGCTGTTCATCACCGAGAACGGCGCCTGTGACAACGCCCTGCCCGGCTCCGACGGCCAGGTGCACGACGCCATCCGGGTCGAGTACCAGCACCGCCACGTGATCGCGCTGAACCGTGCAATGCGTTCGGGCTGCGACATTCGCGGCTTCATGGCTTGGTCGCTGCTGGACAACTTCGAATGGGCGCACGGCTACGGCAAGCGCTTCGGCCTGGTACATGTCGACCTCGAGACGCAGACCCGCACGCCGAAGGACAGCTTCCACTGGTACAGCCAGCTCATCGCGAACAACGGCTGCGACGCATGAGCTCCGCGACTCCACAGCGAACCATCGCGCGCTCGGCCGCCCGATGTGTCGGCATGCTTGCCCTGGCCATGGCGACCTGGGCGAACGCGGAGGTCGCCACGGTGCGAATCGACGCGTCGCGCGAAGGCCCCGCTATCAACCCGAAGGTGCTGTCGGGCTTCAACTTCGGCAACTGGATGGCGGTCGCAGACCATCGCGACGCGCTCGCCAAGGTGCCGGCCAGCGCGCTGCGCTTCCCCGGCGGCAACATCGGCGATGAGCAGGACATGGACGAAGCCTCGCTGGATACCTTCAAGTCACTGCTGTCGCTGATAAAGGGCGAGCGCGAACTGCTGGTGCAGACGCGCGTGTTCCAGGGCCGGCCCGACCGGCCCGCCGGCAACACGCCGGAGGATGCGGCCCTCGCAGTTCGCATGGCCCGTGCACGCGGTCTGAACGTGAAGATCTGGGAGATCGGCAACGAGCCCGATCTCTTCAGCGCCGTGCGCGGGGATGCGAGCTGGACGGCCAAGCGCTACTGCGATGTCTTCCGCGCCCAGGCCGCCGCGATCCGTCGCGAAGACCCGAAAGCCTTGATCGCCGGCCCGGCTGTCTCTGGCGACCAGCGGAACGCGCCGATGTTCGCCGAGCGCTTCGTCGAGCTGTGTGGCGACGTGGTGGACGTGCTCACCTGGCACATCTACCCCACCGAAGGCGACGGCTCCGAAGAGGCCGCGCTCTCGACAGTGTCGGAGATCGACCGCTCGATCGCTCACTACACGTCGTTGTGGAAAGACCGCTCGCGCAACCCGCTCGGATACCAGCGAAGTATCCAATTCGGCGTGACGGAATATGGCCTCTCGTGGCGCACCGATCGCCCGCGCTTCCTGTCGGACCAGACCGGCGCGATGTGGGGCGCCGAATCGGCCCTGCGCATGTCACGGCAAGGCGTGTCCCTCGCGCACTACTTCGCGTACCAGGGGACCGGTTTTCACGGCCTGCTGGACGCCGCCGGCGTGCCGCGCCCGACTTACTACGGCTTTGGAATGCTCGGTGAGCTGGCCGGCCATTTCGTGGAGGCGAAGAGCAGCGATTCGATGCTGTGGGCCCATGCGACCAAGAAGGGGTCGCAGCTTCAACTCGTGCTGCTCAACACCCGCACGCACACGCAGCAGATCCGCATCGACAGCCCAGCCGCACTGAAGCTCAAGGACGCGCGCTACTTCGATGCGGCCATCGCGGAAGACGAGAAACCGCTGCAGGCCATCACGGAGCAGGCCGGCCGCACGATTTCCCTGCCAGCCCGTTCGATGGCGATCATCCATTTGGAGCTGGCACCATGACACCAGGACACCTGACGCGCCGCCGATTGCTCGCCGCATCGACACTCGGCCTCAGCCTGCCGGCCTGCGGCGGCTCGCCGAGAAAATCCTCGGCACTACTCGACGATGCGCTCGCATTGCCCGTCCTCGTCGACCGCGACGAGGACGGCAGCCGAGGCATCTTCTTCGGCATCTTTCGCGAGAACTCGCTGCCCGACGTCGTGGCCGGTGCGCAGGCCGACCTGCGCCGCCAACCGGCTGCCGCGATGTGGTTCACCCGCTTCGGCTCGGCCTTCCCTGAGCAACAGATCCTCTTCCTCGCCCAACGTGGCATCGCCGCGCAGGTGACCTGGGAGCCCTGGGGCCATGGCAATGCTGCGATCCCTCTCGCGGATATCCTCGCCGGCCGCTGGGACTCGACCATCGACGCCTGGGCGCAAGGTGCGGCGCGCGTCGACTTGCCGTTCATGCTGCGCGTCGGGCATGAGTTCAACGGCGACTGGTACCCGTGGTGCATCGTGAACAACGGTCGCCAGCCGGAACTGTTCGCGAAGGTGCATCGCTACATCGTCAATCGCTTCCGCGCTGCCGGTGCGAACAAGGTGCGCTGGGTCTGGTGCTTCAACAACGACAGCACGCCCGCCGCGTCTTGGAACGATCCGCGCGCAGCCTACCCGGGCGACGACTATGTCCACTGGATCGGTATCGACGGGTACAACTTCGGCACCAGCCAGAGCTGGTCGCAATGGAAGCCCTTCAGCCAGGTCTTCGCGAATGCGGTGACGATGGCGCGCAAGATCGCTCCGTCCAAGCCGATCGTGCTGGCCGAGATGGGCTGCTCCGAGACCGGCGGCGACAAGGCCGCATGGATTCAGCGCATGTTCAGCGACATCGAGACGTTGCCCAACGTGCGCGCCTTCACTTGGTTCGATACCACCAAGGAAACCAGCTGGGCGCTGACCTCCAGCGACACCAGCTGGCTCACCGCCATCCAGGGTCTTCGCCGCGCATCCATTCGGGGGAATGCGAACGCGCTCTTGTCCGTGGGATGGACAGCCCCCGCGCGGACCTGACACAGACCATCAACAAAGGAGACGGGAATGAACTCACGACGCACGACAAGCAAGGCATGGCTCGTCGGGACCCTGGCCAGCGTGCTGGCGGCGGGCTGCGCGACAGCGCCGGCGCCCAGCACCGTGGCCGCAGCCAAGCCAGCTGCTGCCCCGGCGCCTGCGCAGGCTGCCGCATCGGCCGACAGGTCTCGCCGCGTCTTCGCGACCATGAAGACCAACAGCAGCACCGAGCAAGGTGCCTTCATCGACGGCTTTGCCTATTCCGAGAAGGCCGGTGACGCCTCCTTCGGCAAGGTCGCCGTCACGAGCGGCGTGGCCCGCGTGACCGGCACGATCTGGCCACAAAAGGGCAGCACCTGGGGCGGCATCGGCTTCACCGTCGGCGCGTCCAGCGGCGGCGAGCCGATAGACGTGTCGGCATTCAAGACCTTGACGCTGGAGCTCGCCGCCAGTGCACCGACCAGCTTGCGCATCCGCGTCGTCGGCGACGAGAAGGCGATCCGCGACGGTGGCTGCTACCCGATCGTCCTCCAGCCGGTCACGCCCGAGTTACGCGAGTACAGCATCTCGCTGGCCCAGTTCGCGTCAGAGTCGTATTGCGGCGCGAACGCGCGAACCATCGCTGCCACGTCTGTCGCCGTCTCGGCCGTGGAAGTGGCCGACGCGAAGGTGGGTGGCGGCAAGCGCGACGTCGACTTCCAGGTAGGCCGCATCACTCTGGGCCGCTAGCTCCACCCCTCCTCTTTCTGCAATTGCGCGCGGCGACGGGCGTCCGCGTGCAAGACTTCCTCGCGCCCAAAAACCTTTCGAGCACATTTCACAGGAGACTTTCGTGAAAAGAACCCATCTCGCGTTGGCAGCAGCGATCTTCGCGGCCAGCGGCGCCGCGCAGGCCCTGCAAGTGGACTTCTCCGGCTACATGCGCGCCGGCACCGGCATCAATGCGCGCGGAGGCACGCAGGTGTGCTTCGGCTTGCCGGGTGCGGACACAAAATGGCGTCTGGGCAACGAATGTGACTACGTTATTGAGCCGACGTTCACGGCGAAGATCGCCGACTATGAAGGTGCCGACTGGGGCATGCGCGTGATGCCCAGCGTGTACCGCGCCTGGGGCCAGACTGAGAACGGCACCGACGAACTGACCACCCGCTTCGGCCAGATCTACGCCTTCGGCAACAAGATCTCGCAGCTGGGCAACGGCACCGCCTGGGCTGGCC
The DNA here is from genome assembly GCA_021153565.1 of Rhizobacter sp. Lineage (GTDB taxonomy): Bacteria > Pseudomonadota > Gammaproteobacteria > Burkholderiales > Burkholderiaceae_C > Albitalea. Next base: position 21,223 of record JAJKJU010000231.1, on the reverse strand, counting down.
GCCGCTTCTACAACCGCCTGCAGACCGGCATCAACGACCAATTTCTCGAGAACAACGACGGCGACGGCGCCGGCCTCGAGAACATGGAGGTCGGCCCCGGCAAGCTGAGCGTGGCCTTCATGATGAACGGCCGCGGCGGAGCGAACGACAACCGCTTCTCGCTGCCCATCCGCTACACCGGCCTGGAGACGCTGCCGAATGGCGAGCTATCAATCTACGTCACCCCGTCGGCGCAGCTGAAGTCGCGCGACCAAGTCGCAAACACCGACCCCGCCAAGCAGGCCAATGGCATCGCGCTGGGCATCTACCAGGCCATCGGAGGCACGTTCGGAGGAGATACGCTGCTGGGCTTCAAGCACGACAAGCAAGGCGAAGTAAAGAACACTCGATTCGTCGTGCAGCAGAACGTGGACATCGCTGCGTCCACCCAGCTGAGCGCGCTCGGTGAATACCGCCTCACCTCCAACGCCGGCGTGGACAGCAAGTGGATCGCCCTCGGTGCCCGCACAGATACGCACATCAGCGGCCCCTTTCGCGTGTTGGTCGAACTCGGCACCGACAGCGTCAAGCCGGACAATGCACCCACTCTCAACATGACCAAGCTCACGGTCGCGGGCGCCGTGTCCGCTGGCAAGGACGCCTGGTCGCGCCCGACGCTGCGCCTGTTCGTCACGCACGCCGTGTGGAACGAAGCCGCACGCCAGGTGCTCGGTGACAACTGGATCAATGGCGAACGCCTCCGGCAGGTGTACGGCGACCAGAAGTCGGGCACGTCGATTGGCGTGCAGACTGAAGCTTGGTGGTGAAAGGCCCCCGTCGCTAACACTTCTGCCCTTGGGGGCGCCGCGGGCCAGAAAGGCGGTCCCGGGTGGTGCCTGGAATGACGGCCGAGCTGCCGCGCTGCCGCGCGCTGCAGGCCGACAAACACACCATCGAACGTGACCGGCTTGGTACCTAGCGCGTTGGAGAAACGAAGGCGAGCCTGCGGGCCCCAGATATCGGGACGCACAATCATGCGAAAGGTCTGATCGCGGGCCCCGGTCTCTGCCGAAGGAAACGCAAATCGCATGTCAGGCTACGCGGACGGGTTCCCGACCGGATAGGGTCCCCGCATCGCGCACAGCCCGGTCACAACGGGCGGTGCAACTGGCGCGCCGCGGCCGGCGCACTTGGCGCTTGGCGGTGCAATTCGGTGCAACTGCTTTTGGCGATTCGGAAATTCACTTCACATCAACCTATTAGATGGGGTATCCGTCCAATCCATCATCGGGGCGACCGACAGACGCCAGGGACTATATTCGCGCATTAGCTATTGATTAGCTTTGGTTTTCATCGTCATTCGATGCCGGTGATAGCCGCTGTGCGAATCGCCGAACTCTTCAGCGACAAGACCCCCGTCAAGATCTGCCTGGGTCGCGGACGCCCGAAGTCCGGGATCATTTTTCGCGCATGGACTCAGAAAGGGTCTTGGTGAGGGGTTTGGTGAGATAGGACAGAACGGTGTGATACCCGGTTTCGATGTCGACGACGCAAGTCATTCCTGGCTGGATCTCGATGCGTCTGTCGGGTTGAGCCTTGTTGTGCATTTCCAGTTGGGCCAGGTCGAGCGCTATCTGAACTCGGTAGTAGATGCTGTCCCCCTGCCCGGTTCGCTCGGACAGCACGTCTGGGCTGACGTACTTCACCCTGCCGCGCAGAGAACCATAAACGCTGTAATCGTAGGCATCGAGCTTGATCGAAGTGGGCAGCCCCACCCTCACCGGGGCCACGTCGGCAGGTTTGAGCTTGACCTCGACGATCAAATCACTGCCTGTGGGAACCAGTTCCAGAATGACATCGCCAGCGCGAACCTTGGCGCCAGGCGTGGTGGCCTGGATGTTCTTCACGAGGCCGTCGGCTGGGGCGGCAATGTCGGTTCGCTCAAGGACAGCGGCCCGATCCGCCAGAGACTGCTTCTGGGTCGCCAGGTCTTCCTCGGCCTTGGTCATCTCGGTTTGAGCATCCTGGAAATATTTGCTACGGCGGGATGTCATCTGGCCAGACAGATCGGCAGCCAGTCGACTGAGTCGGATGATCTCTGCTTTGCCAATATCTCCCGTGGCCAGCAGTGGCTCGTTCAAAGCGAGTTCCTGTTCGGCCAGCCCGAGGCTTTTCTGCAGGGCGTCCATGTCGCCCTTGAAGGAACTCTGTCGGCGCCGATAGAGCTCAGTCTGGTTGGCAACGAAATTGCGGTAGGCCTGGACGTCCTTGGGGAAGATCAACGGCTGGTCCAACACCTCGGCATGCAGCCTGACCAAGGCGGCCTTCAATGCGGCGACCTTGGCCTGGGCATCCAGAAAAGCAGCTTCGACCTGGCTGCGGTCAAGCCGAGCCAGTACTTGGCCTTTGCGAACTCTTTCCCCCTCTTCGACCAGAAGATGGGCAACCACGCCATCGATGCCGGCCTGCACCACCTGGGTACGGGTGCTGGCGATCACCAAGCCCTGAGCATGCGAGCTTTGGACGATCTCGGAAGCGGCGGCCCAAATGACGAACAGAGCGAGCAATACCGCCACCATGCCGATCCCAATGATGGGGAAGCGCAGTGCACTCGAATCCTGGTTCACGCCGCGGCTCCAGACTGCCGCAGAGGGATGGCGCCTGAGAACTCACTGCCACTGCGGGCCAGTTGCTGCAGCCGCTGTGCCACTTCGGCTTTATGACCATCCGCGATGATGCCCTTGTCGGTAAGAACGATCACACGGTCGGCCAGGCCGAGGGCCACCGGCTTGTGCGTGACCAGGACAAGGGTCGTGTCCCGGCCGATGCGCTCGCGCAATACAGCAAGGCAACGGGTTTCGGTTTGCTCGTCCATCAAGGCGGTGGGCTCATCGAGCAGCCAGACATCGGGATTCGACAGGATCAGCCGTGTCAGGGCCACGAGTTGTCGTTGCCCACCAGACAGACCTTCTCCGCCTTCGACGATGGGCAGATCCAAGCCTTTGGGATGATGGGCAATCACCTCTGCAACGCCAGTGCGTCGGCACACGTCGAGAAGTTGAGCCTCATCGACCGCGCTAACGCCCAACAGCAGGTTGTCGCGCAGCGACCCCGCGAATAGCTTGGCCTGCTGGGGACAAAAGCCCACCCGTTCGCTGAGCAAGTTGCGCTCGATTTGCTGGATGTCCAACCCGTCGAGCGTCGCCTTGCCCGACTGGGGGCGGTACAAGCCTGCGAGGATCTTGAGCAGCGTGGTCTTGCCAGCACCAATGGGTCCAATGATGGCCACCTTTTCGCCTGACTGGATCGACAGCCGTCGGATATTGAGCGTGTCAGGACGCCCAGGATAGGTAAAGCGCAGATCAGCAAGATCGTAGGCACCGCGAATTCGCTCAGGCGTGAGAGGCTGCTCCACTCCGTGGTTATCCTGTTCGAGCTGGAATATTTTCTCCAGGTTGTCCAGCGATGTCCTGGCATGTGCCCATTGGACGATCAGGCCGGGCAACGAGGCGATGGGAGCCAAGACGCGGCCAGACAGGATGGAGCAGGCAATCAGGGAGCCGACCGTGAGGCGGCCGGACGTGCTCGCCATGTAGGCGCCAACGCCCACGATGGCGATGTAGCTGGCCTGTTGAATGGACGCCGCCAGGTAGGCCACGTGTTCGCTGTGGTGGCGCAAGCGCGCGTCTTCTTCCACAGAGGCGGTGTTGATGTTCCGCCAAAGTGCAGATTGCCTCCAGCGGCCACCGTATGCCTTGAGACATTCGGCATTCTCGACCGTTTCAACCAGCAGGCCGAATTTTCGATTGGCCACGGAGATGCCGCGCGCAGCGTGCATGACGATTCGGCTGCGATAGAACATGCCAACGAAGAATGCAATGGCGGCGAAGACCAGCGGAACCATCGCGACTTCGAGGCCGGCGATGGCGAAGATAACAAGGAGAAACAAGAGCGCGAATGGCGCATCGGCGGCGAAGTACATCGTGGCCGATGCGAGAAAGGCCCGAATGGATTCGTAGCTGCGCAACTGCGCTGACAGGTTGCCCACTCCACTTGGAAATTGATCCATGCGAATGCTGGTGATCCGCTCAAAGATGTCTTGTGAGACTGATAGATCCATGCGCTTGATGGCCTCCTCAAGGAGACGGGAGCGCGCCAGCTTGACGAACAACTCGATCAGGCCGGCAAGCACGGCACCCACGGTGAGCACAACGAGCGTGGAAATGCCTTGGTTTGGGATGACGCGGTCGTAGACCTGCATGCTGTAGAGCGAACCAGCCAGCGCCAACAAATTCGCGCAGAGTGCGGCGGCGGCGGCAATGGCAAACAAGAAGCGATGCTTTGAGAGCGCTGCGCGAAACAAGGTTTCGGCACCAGATGTCACGGGCTGAACATCAGCCTGAGGCAGGATAGAAGCGAATCTCGGCGAACCGTCGTTCTGCAAAGAGGCAGGGGCAATCGTCTGCCGTCCATGGGCCGATTCGAAGCGCCATTCGCCGTGCGAGGTGATGCCGTCCACCACGCCCCAGCCCAATCCCGGTACATAGCCCAACATGGGCAGGAGCTGCGATTGAGGCTGTGGACCCCATACCGGCGCTCGAAGGCCCAGGGCATCGAACAGCGCAGCCACTGTGCCGTGAGCGTCATGGCCCGATTCGGGTGAAGCCAGTGTGGTCAAGAACGACTCTCGCACGCGTCGCAAGGACGGGTAGGCAGACTTGCAGCGCTGGGCGATCCAACGCAGATCCAGTGATGAGGCCTGAGATGAGTTCATGGTTCTAGGTCAACGGACGTCGCGCGGATCATTGGGCAGGCTCCATCCACTCCAGTTCGCCACCATAAAGCGCAAGCCGGTAGCGGCTGGGCGTCATCTGCGCCTCTATGTCCGCGAGGGCCTGTTCAGCATCGGAGAGTTCACGCGCAGCGTTCATCACGTCGAGCCAGCTGCGCTTGCCAACGGCAAAGAGGCGTTCAAAGGAAGCCAGCACATTGGCCGTGGCCTTCACGTTGAGCAGACCATCCTGCCGCCTGGAGAGGGCCGAGCGAAGATCTTCGTGTTCGGCACCCACCTTGGACAGCAGATCTACTCTGGCGGCCTCGCGGCTGGCGCGCAAGGCTTCAACCTGTGCCTGCGCCGAACGCGCCCTGGCCAACGAATCGAAGCCCGCGCCGGGCGTGTATTGCAATTGCAGGCCCACCGCCGTGGAGCTCGAGACATTGGGAACGCCTCGTGGCAGGGTGCGCTGCGCGACGAGCGCCACGGTCGGCCATTGCGCCGCAGCCTTGGCATCAGCGTCCCCTCGCGCGGCGCGCATGTCTTGATCCATGCGACGCAACGTGGGGCTGCGCTGTTGGCTGCGTTCGAGCAGATCCTCCAGATCAGGGGCATCGGGAACCTGCAGCGTACCAGCCACTTCGGCAGATGAAAGCTCGTCACCAACCAACAGCGAGAGCTGACGCCGTGCGGATGTCTGCGCAAAGCAGGCCGACTTGAGTTGTCCGCTGGCCAACGCATGACGGGCCTGCAGCAACTCAAGATCGCCCTGAGCAGAGGCGCCGCTATCGACACGTCGCCGCATGCTTGCGTGATAGTTGTCCAGGCGACCGATGAATTGCCGCAGCACCATGGCCCGCCCCCTGGCCTGAAGGAAAGCTTGGTAAACATTGGCGACGGCCAAGCCCAGGCCTTGTTGCGATTCGAGAACGCTCTGATCGGCGGAACGGGAACGCGCCAGCGCGGCATCGGCCGAGGCACTGATGCGCCCGCCAGTCCACACGGGCTGCTCCAGCGTCAGCACGGTACTGTGTCCGCCGCCTGCTCCTGGCAGGGTTTGTGCGGACGGTGCAGGAAGATACTGGCGTCGTGCTGCGTCCCATTCGGACCTGGCAGCGTTCACAGCGGCACGCTTGGCTGCCACACTGGCGTGCGTTTCGACAGCCCTCCTGGCCAAGGCGTCCAAGCCCAAAGAGGGCGCCTGGCTGGTGCCCGTTTCCAAGGGCAGCGATTCACACGGGTTGCTGCTCTGGGGTGCGGCAATGGCCCATTGCGCCCCGAGGATCAGCCCCACCAGCCCAGCCATCATCCCAACCCGAAGGGCTTGCATCAGTTGCACGCGTCGTCCCACTGAGCACAACCCGAATCAGGACACGATCACTGCTGCTGCATTGATGAAGGCTTGCAACTGGTTCAAGTGTTCGACACCCAATCCCGTGTTGTCGCTGTAGACAATGTGGTTGCGGACATCGGTCAGCCGATGCGCCAGAACCGTGTCGGAAACATTCGATGTGGTGAGCAGCGATACATCGAGACCAAGCTGGCTCAGATCACTCGCAGAGAAGCCGCCTACTGCCACCGAGTCGGCATCCGAGGCGCCACTGGTTTTGTCAATGGCCGCCAGTTGCATCACCTTCGTGACGGCCTCTTGCATGGCCTGTACCTTGGCGGCCGTGTCGACATTGGCACTGCTCTTGGCACCAACGGCTTCGTTCATCAGTACCAGCAGATTGGAAGCAGGAACTGTTCCGATGGAGCCCAGCGTGGCTCCCACAGCGGCATAGTCGGCCAGGGTCGGCAGACCGTTTTCGTTCGAGCCACCAGCGCTCACGTTGGCATCGTCGGCGAAACGCTCCACGCGCGCCAGGCTGATCACCGACTGCAGCTGCGCCAAGGTATCCACACCACTGCCGTCATCGGCCGTGGCGTGGACGAGGTTGCCGACGGTGGCCAGGTTGCTTGCCGTGAGCCCTGTGACACCCAGCGCAGAAAACTGCTCGAGGTTCAGTGTCGACGGCGCGGCAGTGCCTGCGGCCACGTCCAGGACATGGTCCACCGCCGAGGACAGGACATTGAGTTCCGTGGGCGTGTCCACTTGGTCACTGGTCTTGGTGGCTACCACGTCGGTCAGCAGTTGCGCGGCTGGGGCGTGCAAGGCCTCGTTCGCGCCACCCGCATGTCCTGCCACGCCCAGCGTGACGTAGTCCGCTGCCGAAGGGTTGACCGCAGCATTGCCGTCCGCGCTGGTCCCGTTGGCTTCATTGAGCAGCTTGAACAATGAGGCAGCCAAATGCTGTACATGGTCAGCCGAGTCCAGTTGGGCGTCGCTCAGGTTGTCGGCAAAGCTGTTGAGCGCTGTCACGTCGGAAGCGGCGAGGGCAATGGGCACGCCGTTCACGTTCGTTCGCTGCGCGCCAAGGCCGGTGTAATCGTCGGCCGTTGGCAGCTGCGCCGTCTTGGTCACCGCCGCATCCTTGGCCCAGACGCGCAGAACTTCAAGGCTTGCCAGCGATTGCAACTCGGGCAAGGTGTCGACGTCGGAGGGCTCAAGGTCGCGCACTGTGGCACTCAGCAAATCGGCCACAGCTTGATTGTTTGCTCCGGTCGAAGAGAAACCGCTCAAGCCCAGCTTGCTCAGCTCAGTGGCGCTCAGCGTGGGTGCTGAAGTGTCTGCTGTCGACGCGGCAGCAATGGCTGACACCTTGTCCAGGGCGGCCGCAATGGCGTTGATCTCGCCCACCGTATCCACATCAGCATGCTGCAAGCCCCCGATCACCTGATCGAGCATCGAAAGAGCAGTTGCGGTAGTGGCGGCCCGTCCGATGTTGGCGCCGATGGCCGAAAAATCGGACGCGGCTGGATTGCTCAAGACATCCGCATCCAAGGTGCTGCCATTGGACTCGGTGAGAACCTTGTCGTAGGCCGCCATCAGGGTCTGCAGCTTGGACACGCTGGAGACAGCCGAACCATCGTCGGCGGTTGCACCGATGGCAGAGATGATGGCGCTCAGGTTGTCCTTGGCGTGAACCGCATCAAGCTGGGCCTGGTTCAAGCCGAGCAGCAGTAAATCATCGGTGGTGAGCGCCGAAGCCGGAGCCAGGCCCGCAGCGACATTCATCACCTTTTGCACGACCGCCACGATGGCCTTGAGTTCGGTCACCGAGTCGCAGCCATCGGTGTTGATGCCTTTGACCACATCGTTCAACAAAGCCAGTGCGTTTGCGTTGCCTTGTTGCGCTCCCAAAAGTACGCCTAGATTCTGGTAGTCGGCCACGCTGGGATCGGCGTCGGGCGAGGCGTCCGGGCTCGCGCTATTGGCCTCGGTCAGAACTTTCACGTAGGAGTCGACCACCTTCTGCACGTTGTCGATCACCGCCATGTCCAGCGGCGTGACGGCCACCGCCGAGTTGATTGCAGCAAGATTGTTGACGTCGACGTTCTTGATGCCGGCCTTCTCGTAATCACTCACGGCAGGGGCCGTGGCAGTTTGCGAGTGCCCGGCATAAGCCTTGATTCGGTCGATGTCGGCCGACGCATCAGAACCCGAACTCTTGCCCAGCGACGCTGTGCCGGCAACCAGCCCCACCGCTCCGATGCCCGCCAGCACCCAGCCCTTCTCACCTTCGAACCATCCCTCGCCCGGCGGTGTTGCCAAGGACGCCACGCCCGCCTGCCCGTCATGCAGCGAGGCGACGCTGATACCGTTGTCCTGGCCAGGCGAGAGCGGGCTGCCGTTGTCGTAGACCCGCCAATCTCCTGCGCTGCTGCGCCCCATGACGGCCACGTCCTGCGCGTCGAAGTAACCCTTGATCACCACGTCCGGCGCGCCTGGATCGCCCTCAGGCAAGGTGAGCAGCAAATCCTGTCCCTGGCGTTCGATGCGCAGCTTGACGGGCGCCTGCAGGGTCTGTGTCTCCACCAGTTGGAAACGCATGCCCGACTGTGCGCGCAGCACCAGTGGCTTGCCCTCGTGCCCTGCCCCGGCTCGCAATGTGTGAGGCTGTTGCGCCTGCCCGAACTGGACGAGCCGCAGGGAATACGAAGAAGTCATGACAAGCGCCTGGAAAACTGGATGAGGGGCGATTCAGATGTCGCGGCAAGACAAAGACACGGTCGCGCAGCGACGGCTGCATTGCCTAGCCAAAGACTATCGGGCAACTCATGATGAGCCTGAGCCGGACCCGCAATGCAGAGTCGATTCCCCGGGCCGCAGTGAGACTTCCGGCACGAAAAATCATCCGCTCAGAGGCACGCTCAGCCGCTCACACCGGTGATGCGCAGCTTGCAGCGTATGCCTCCAGGCAGGGTCTGCCGTCCATTGGGCAATTCAAGGTGAACCCCGAAGGTCCCCGCAGCCGAGTCGATGACGCGATCCACCGTCTTGACGCGAGAAACGATCTGTGCCTGCGCACCGACATTGAAGGGCGCCTCGGGCAAGACCACTGCAGCGCTGCCAACATGCACCTGCGGGAAAAAACGATAGGGCACGATGGAGCGCACCGCCAAGGGATTTGTCTGGGCAATTTTCAGAATGGGCTTCTTGCCATCGCCGCTGTCCACCAAGGCACCTGGATACAGAAACTGCTCCATCACCACGCCATCAAAGGGGCTGAGGATGGTGCGCCGGTGCAGTTGGTCATACGCCTGCCTCGCCTCCAGCCTGGACAGTTCTGCGTTTTCGCGGGCAGCGAGCAACTCGGTCTGGGCCTGCTTGTATTCAGCCGCCGCATCGTCACGCGCCTGAGCCGAGACGAACTCCTCCTTGAAAAGCTCCTCCATTCGCCGGGCCTTGGCCTCGCTGGCTGCCACCTTGGCCTGTGCCTGGGCCAGCGTGCCGGTGGTCTGCGCCTTGTACTGAGCAGTGGCCGCTGCGCTGCTTTCAACGCTGGACTCGATCGTCACCAGCAGATCGCCTCTGCGCACGGTCTGGCCGCGGGTCACGTGCACCTTCTCCAGCAGTCCCACCACCGGGCTGCGTACCTCTACCGTCTGCACTGGCTCAATCATGCAGTCGAAGTCAGCTGCCCCTGCGGCCGCCCACCATGCCCCAAGCACGCCAAGGGTCAGGCAGCGGGTCAGGCAGCGGCGCAAGGCCCCCTTCTTCATGCATCGTTTCATCGCATTCATGTCAACCTTCCAGCAAATCCCAAGGTGCGGTGGAGTTCTCTGTCCTGCTTGAGCGTATGCATGCGCGCGCGCAGGGCCTGGGCCTCGGCGCGCGCTTGAGCGCGGGCCACCAGCCATCGCAACAGCCAGCGCTGCGGCAGGCCGCGCCCGGCCGACAGCAAGCTCCGCTGCCAAGCTGGCAGCGGCTTGAAGAGGCCATCCACACTGCAGACAATGGCCCTTGCCGTCCCCGTGTCACCTTGTCGGCCCGCCCTCCAGAAGAGCTGCCTGTCCACGCGGGGCGATTCATGGAACTCGGTCAGGATGACGTGCAATCCGCCAGACTCGCGGGCCGCTGGGGTCAGCTTGATATCGGTACCTCGCCCAGCCATGTTGGTGGCGATGGTGATGCGACCTGGCTGCCCGGCCTCGGCCACGATGCTTGCCTCCTCAGCGTCCTGTCGCGCGTTGAGCACAACATGGTCCAAGCCCAGGCTCTCGAACTCGCGCGCCACGCGCTCCGAAGCCTCGACGCTGCGCGTGCCCACCAGCACAGGCTGGCCGCGCAGTGCAGCTGCCTTCGCGTCTCGGGCCACGGCCTGCCAGCGCGCATCATTGCCGGACCAAAGCTGATCGGGCAGGCGCTGCCGGCGCGACGGCCGGTTTGGTGGGATGCGGCTGACACCGAGTCCATAAACCCGCCGCATCTCGCGGGCCGATTCGGCGGCCGTCCCCGTGAGACCGGACAACAGGTAGTAGCGGCGAAAGAATCGCTGAAAGGTCATGCGCGCCAGCGTGTCTCGGCCTTGAGTGGTCTCCAGCCCTTCCTTGACTTCAATGAGCTGGTGCAAGCCTTGTTCCCAGGCACGGTCGGCCATCACGCGCCCAGTGGATTCATCAACGATCTGCACCTTGCCTTCGGCAAGGATGTAGTGCTGATCAAGCTGAAACAGATGCAGCGCCGAGAGCGCCTGACGCAGGATCATTTCGCGCCAGGAGCGTGATGACCAGACTTTGGCTACACCTTCGGGAAGTGGGGCGCAGGCCGCCAAGGCAGCCGGCATCAGGTCCACCTGACGCTGTGCGTTGATTCGAAAGTGCGTGCCGATCTCCAGGCTTCGCGCCTGGGAGATGGCCCAGCGCAGGAGCTCGTTTTCGTGCAAGCCGGGTGCCTCGCGCGAAAGAATCATGGGCGTGCTGGCCTCATCAATCAGCACGCTGTCGGCCTCGTCGACGATCGCGAAATGCAGCGCAGGCAACAGAGGCAGCCGCCCTCCCCCTTCGCCATGCTCAAGGCCGAGCTGCTGCAAATGGCCGACGCTTGCCGGCAAGAGCCCGTGGCCATCCAGACGATCTTTGAGATAGTCGAAGACCAACTCCTTGCCCGCCACATAGCAAATTGGATGGCGATACGCCGATCGCCTGTCATCATCTTCCATGCCGCCAATGACAGAGCCCGCCGACAGGCCGAAGTAGTTGAACAGGGGCTGCATCTCTTCGCAGTCGCGCCTGGCCAGATAGTCATTGGTGCTGACGACATGCACGGCGGCTCCCGTGGCGGACATGGCGGTGGCAGCCATCGCCGCCACCAAGGTCTTGCCCTCGCCGGTGTTCATCTCTGCGAGCCGCCCGCTGAGCAACACTTCGGCCCCGGCGACCTGCACTGGATGCGGCCTGAAGCCAAAGCAGCGCAGGCAAGCCTCGCCGATGCAAGCCATGACCCTCGCGAGCGGGGAACCGGCTTGCACGCTGAGACGATCCAGCGCGGCCATGGCCTGCACGGCCTCGGTGAACTGCTGCCGCAAATCAGCATCGCCCAAAGCCTGCAGCGACTGGCTTGCTTGCGCCACCACGGCACCCATGCGCTGCGTGGAAGACACGGCCACCCGCCGCACAGAGAAATAGGCAGCGGCACTGGCGGCCAGACGTTCTATCCACTCATCGCCGCCATGGGCGCGCTCGTCGCGCAGGGTGTCTGAGCGCCGGAATCCAACCCCGGCCAGACGACGCGGCAAAGTGCCATCGAAGCGCAAAGACTCAGCTGACATTCACAGACCCATCTGCGCAAGGAACAGCTGGCGCAGCCGCAATAGCCACTGCCATCCCAGTGGCGTTGGCCCCAGGTCGAAGCGCACTTGGCACCGATTGCCGAAGACCTGGCTTTGCGGTGTGCGGTCCAGCAGCAGTTCGAGATCGAAAACCCGGTGCAGTGGCTTGGTGCCTTGCGAATCCTGTGGATCAACCGCGATCTCACCACCGCCGGATGTTCCCAGCGCGGGCGAAACCAATTGCTGCTCCCCGCCGCTCAAGGCTCGGTGCAGGTGCGCGGCAATGGCCGCCTGGTATGGCAAGCGCACCTCGGCACGGATGCCGTCGGCTCGCGCACGCCGGGCGATCAGGTCCATGTCCTCCTGAGTCACCGCCACGCGCACCCGATCACTGGGTCGGTCAAGCACATAGCCCAGCACCTCCCCGCGCTTGACGTAGCGGCCTGCGAGCGAGGTGGGGCCCTGGGGCAACCAAGCTCCATCCGCCGCTGCGGCGGGACGCAATTCCTGGTAGCGCCGCAACTGCTCCTGCCACTTGGCACGCCGTCCTTCGAGCTCGGCGCGAAGATTCTGCGCCTTGGCCGGATCGTCCACCTCAGCCTGGCGCAACTGGGCTTCGACCAGCGCCATGTCGGCAGCAGCCGCAGCCAGGTCAGAGGCAATGGACATGCTGTCGAGCTGCAGCAGCGGCTGGCCGCGTCGTACCGCTTGGCCTGCCGCAGGGGGCGACCAGGTTTCACCCTCTTCCGCTGAGCCTGCCACATGGGCACTCACCGGCGCCCGCACCAGCGCCTCGTCCGGCATCCACAGCACACCCTGGTGCACGGCATAGAAAGGCATTGGCACCGCGAACAGCAGCACGCTCACGAGCGCAAGCAGCAACAGCAAGCGACGCTGCGCCCAGTCGCGTCGGCTGGCCAGGGCGGCACTCTCGCGGACGTGCTTCCAGGCACGCCTCATCGGTGTCGCCAGACTGCTCCATGCCCCTGCCATGGCCAGGACCGCACCCACCCAGAAGTACTGCCCGGCAATGAACCAGATCAGGCTGATCGAGACACTGAGCCGATACAGCGGCGCGATGCCGCCGTAAATCAGCAGCCACCAGCGCTCTGCATGCGCCCCCACAGGCTCATGCGCCTCGGGCGAGCCCAACAGGTAGCGGTCCACCAGATAGGTCCAGTACTGCGTGCAGCGCTGCGTCAAGTTGGGAATCTCGATGATGTCGCTGAGCGCGTAGTAAGCGTCATAGCGCATCAGCGGATTGCCGTTGACCACCAGCGTGGAGAAGCCGGCAATGAGCACCACGTTGTAGGCCACCGCCGTGACCACGCCCGCCTGAGCGCTCAGCCAGACATAGAGCGCCAATGCGCCGAGCACCAATTCAGCCATGATGCCCGCGGCCGCCACGCCCGCACGCTGCCATTTGGATTCGAAGCGGTAAGACGACGTGGCGTCCACGTAAGGCACCGGCGTGAACATGATGAACATCACGCCGATCTCGCGCACCGTACCGCCCCAAACCTTGACCGCCAAGCCGTGGGCACACTCGTGCACAGCCTTGGCCAGTGGATACACCAGCCACAGCACGGCCAAGTTGCTGGCCGAGAGCACGCGGTCGGAAAGGTTCTGGGTCAGAGCGTTCCAGTGCTGCCATGCCGAGGCCACCGCCGGGGTGACCAACACCAACCAGAGGGCAAAGGATGGCCACGAGAAAATCCGGCGGGCCAAGTGCACATGGCGCTCGAACCAGGCATCCGGAAACAACAGCGGCAGCTTGATGCTCATGGGGTTGAGCCAGCTCTGGCGCAATTCCGCACGGCGCTGACGGCGATGCCGCTCGAACACCTCTTGGGCGTCGGGCGAGACCTGGGACTGCAGCAGATCATTGCTGTGCAGCGAGCCCAAGAGGTGCACCAGTTCATGCTGCGTGATGGCGGCGTGGTGTTCATCGTGCCCGCCCAAGGTCACAGCCTCGGCCCAGACCTCGTCGAGCGTGCGCTTGCCGTCCAGCAAGGACACCACTTCCCATACGGGCAAGGACAGGCGGTGGAAACGCCCGGTCAGCGCGTCCTGCAGCAGCACCCATGTATGGCCGCGCAGCCGGCGAAACAGCGGCTTGACGCCCTCGCGCAGACGCGGGCGCAAAAAGCGCACGGCATGCCAATGCTCAGAAAACAGCGTTGCCAAGGTTCACCACCAAGTCCACCACTTCATGCGCAACCAGTCGATCGAGCTGCGCGTCCAGATGGTCAGCAAATTGGCCCGGCCGACCGTGATCTTGCCAACCCCTTGCATGCCGGGGCTGAGCGTCGGCACGGGCCCGAGCCAATCGGCCTCAACCCGGAACCCATTGCTGCCCTCTTGCACACTGGCCGTGGCCGTGACCAAACTGACCCGGAACGGGGACGTCTGCTGGGGTGCGCCAGCCAAGCGCAATTCACCACCCAGCCCGGCGCGAATGCGGGCGATGTCGTGGTCGGCCACGTGCAGCACAACGCGGTACTGGTCAACCGCAGCGATCTCGAACAGTTGTTTGCCAACCTCCAAGGGTGCACCGAGATGCTGGTCCCAGTCGCCGCTGACCACCAGTCCATCAAGCGGCGAAAGGACCGCTGCACGGGCCAGCTTGTTTTCAACCAGGCCCAGCTGGGCCTGGGCCTGCTGAACCTGTGCCGCCGCCTGCGCCACCGCTGGGGCGTCGTGCTCAGCCATCGCCTGACGCAGCTTGCCGCTGGCCTGCTCGCGGTCGCTCAGGAACTTCGCTTGCTCAACCTTGAGCTCGCGCGTCTCCATGTCCAGCAAGTGCTGGCCTTCGTGAACGCGCTCGCCGGGGCGCGCCCGCACGTGGGCGACAAAACCTTCGAACGGTGCAGTCACCAGCTGACGCGTTTGCCCCTCGATGACCAGTGGTGCCGTGACGCGCTCGTCAAAGGGCAAACCCAGCAGCAGCACGGCCGCCAACAGGCTGCCCGCGGCTGCGAGCTTCCAGCGCAGGTGCCCTTGCTCACCATCGCGGCCAAGCTGGCGCACAGCATGAACCACTGCATCCCATCCATGCTGCCAAAGCGCACGCTCGGCCAAGCGCCATTGGCGCAGCAGCGGCTCTGCCAGCGACAGACTGCTGCGCAGCACGCGCAGCAGTTCTTCGCTCAAGGCCGCCGCCTCGCCATGCACCACCAACACGGCCGTGGCCCGCCCTCGGGCCAGCACCGGCAGTGCCCGCCACCCCAAGCCTTGCACCTCGGACAAAGCAAGCACGGCACGGCTGGCTTGTTCGGCGGCCTCCAACACGGCGGGCGCAGCCTTCTGTGCCCAGGCCGTGTCAGATCCCACCCACCACCGGGGCGTGGCGCCCCGCACCTCGAACAGCGCCAGGCTCACGCCCACCGTGTTGGCGCTGCCAACGGCTGCCAGTTCACGCGCCCAGGCGGCGCTTCGATTGACCCAATCCTGTGCCGCCGCATGCGCACGATCTTGCGAGGACACGTGCCCCAGCACCTCAAGCAGACGTGCCGTGCGCAACAGCGCCGTGTGATGGTGCTCTGTCAGCGACCACTGCAAGCTCGCGAGTGCCAGCAGAACCGCTTGCACGATGCGCTCGCTGTGCGGGGGCGGCAAGCACAACCCGACGATGGCTGACTGCCCCTGGCCATACTGGATGCGTACCGCCATGATCAGGTGGCCAGCACCGCCCTTGGCATCCGTGGCAATCTGGCATCGCTCCAGCGCCACGGGTTGCTCGGCGCTGACTCTCGCCTGCAAGGCGGGCCACAACGCCGCCAGTGCCTCGCCCAACCCCGGCGGAAACGGCAGCGTGGCCCCTGCCTCACCCTGCAAAGCGACCGCTGTGCATCGCGTCCCCGCCGCTTCAAGCCTTTGGCGCCAAGCCTGCAGCATGGGCGCCAGAGTTTCGTCTGGCGCCGGCGCAGCGAATTCCCCGGCCTGCGGGTCGTCCGGTATCGCGCTCACGGCACACTCACCGGCACATTGGCGCCTTCGCGGTTCTCGGGCCGCGTGGCACCTATGGGCTGCAGCTTTAACTGCGGCAGCTCCCTCGGGTGCAGGATGTCGTCGGGCAACTCCATGGGTTTTTCCAAGGGAGTGAGCAAGGCATCCAGGCGCTCCAGCTCGACTTCGTCCAACTGCCCCGCCGCCCCCTTGAGCTTGAAAAAAGCCAACCAAGCGTCATAGCGGGCCTTGGACAGATCACGCTGTGCTTCGAACAACTTGGATTGGGCGGCCAGCACCTCGGAACTGACCTTCATACCGACCTCATAGCCGCGCTGGTTGGCGCGCAGGGCCACCGCCTGCGAGTTCACGGCAGTGGTCAAGCCCTTGGCCTGGCTGATGGCGCTGAGTGCGGCCGAGAAGTTCTGCCGGACGTTCACCGCCAGGGTACGGCGCGCGCTTTCCAGATCGGCCTGAGCCTTTTGCTGCAAGGCGAGCGCTTCGCGCTGCTTGCTGTGCAGGGCGCCTGAAGCATAGAGCGGTATCGTCAGCGTGACACCCATCTGGATCTGCTCGGCAGAACGCTTCTGCGTGCTGGTGACCGAACCGGTTTCCGAGGTCTTGGTGTAGCCATAGGAGGCGTCCAGCGTGGGCGCGTGGGCCATGTCAGCCTTGCGCGTCTCCTGCCGAGCCGCCTCAAGAGCCCATTGCGCCTGCCTCAGCGCCGGGCTGGCGCTGTGGGCGTCCGCCATCCATTCCGGCAAGCCGGCCGGGTCAAGGCTGGGCACGGCATCACTCTTGAGTTCGCGGCCCAGGAGGGCTGGCGCTTCCCGCCCAACCAAATCAAGAAAGAGCTCATGCCTCAGCGACAGATCGGCCCGCGCCGCCGTGACCTGCGCCGCCACCATATCGGCCTTGGCCTGTGCATCACGAACGTCAGTGATGGCCACCGTCCCCACCGTGAAACTGCGCTTGGCCTGGGCCAACTGTGCAGCGGTGGATTCTTGCTCGCCCTGAAGATAACGCAGCGTGTCGCGCGCCTTGAGCAGTTCGAAGGTTGCTTCAACAAAGCGCTGCAGGGATTCGATGCGCGTCTGCTCTGCCTGCACGCGGGCCTGCTCGCTTTGCGCCTTGGCCTGCTGCAGCTGTGCCGTCAAGGCAGGCTTGTAGATCGGCTGATTGAACTGCAGTGCTGCCTGGCGGGTGTTGAACGCCCGAGGATCTGGCGTGGTGATGTTGGTGGGCTCGTAGTACTGCGACCGGCTGCTGTTGACCGTGAGATTGGCCGTCACCCCGAAAGCAGCGCGAGCCTGGTCCTCGCGCTCGCGGGTGGCCTGATGCTGCGCCCGCGCGCTGGCCAGCGCAGGGTCAGCCGCATCGGCCCAGCGGTATAGATCCAGCAGTGATTGCGCCTGGGCTGTGCCACTGTGTATCAAAGCGGCGAAGGCGGCCGTCAACAGCCGGCCCGCGCAGACAGGAAATGAACGATTGAACACTGTCACGAGGGTCTTGTGCGAGCAGCTCCACAAGGCGCGGTATCGCGCCGTCCGTCCAAACGCAGTGGACACTTGGTCGTCTCTGCAGAACCACAATCCGCATGAATGCTGCAAGCCATCACCCCATCCCCCCAGCCAGCTTGCCTTCGCAAACTTCTCCAACTCCAGCAGCATGGCATCACTGAGCACGCTGCTGCCGGCCTGGTCGTCTTCCTAACAAATTCATTCCCAATTTGCAGATCACGTACTGCGACCCATCGCTTTCCTTTTACCCAGAATGGGTGTCTTCTCACGGAGTCAGGCAGCAGTACAACTTGTCTTGCAGGTATGGGCCGGAGGCACCGTCCATACCGGGTGTTCCTGGCCCTTTGTTTGTCACTGAGGAGCATGGGGCGCCACCACATCCGCCACCGGCTTGATCCGATCCGCCTCCAGATCCTGGTTGCCAAGGGCAAGAATCTTGAGCAGCGCGCTCGTTGCTTGGGTATCCTCGAAAGATGCAACGTCTTGCAGCACGGCCTTGGCCTCGCCGTTCTGCGTGATGACCAAGGCTTCGCGCTGCTCGGCCAGATGCTTTAGCACCTCTGCAGCGTTGGCCTTGAGATCTGATGGGTTTGACTTGAAATGAGTAGCGCATGCGTTGCCCCATGGATCCAAATGAGACCACATATAGTCCTTTATAGGTCTACACACAATCGCAGACTTGACTGCGAGCGCCGCCAACGCCAACGCCAACGCCAACGCCAACGCCAACGCCAATGCCAACGCAACGGCGCGTCCGCGGCACCTGCCCAAGCTCACCCCGCCGCCCCCAACCAGCTTGTCTTTGCAAACTGCTCCAACTCCAGCAGCAAGTCATCACTGAGCACACTGCTGCTGGCCTGGTCGAGCCACTGTCGATGGGCGGTGCGTCGTCGAAGAAGGCACGTGCCTACGCGTTGATGCTGGCGTCGGTGACGGCCTCGGCACTCGCTCGCACGGTGTAGCTCACATAGCCCTTGTTGGCCTTGCCGCTCGCATCGGGCAGCAGCAGGCCGCGGGTGGCGTCGTGCAGCACTTCGCCGGTGTCGGGGTCGATGGCCTGGATCAGCCAAGTGGCAATGCGGGCCTGGGCATCAATGCCTGCGCTCACACGCAGCACGAAGCCTTTGTTGCCGGTGAAATTGAAGTCGCCCTGGAAGACCGCCTGATCGCCCGGCACATGGATGTTGATGTCGCCGATCTTCAGGTCGTTCAAGCGCAGGCTGCGCGGGTCGAGGTCGGCATCGGACGATGCGCAGCTCGCCCACCGGGTGTTCGGTGGGGTTGCTGAACGACACCGTGTACGGCAGCGCGTAGTCGGCCGGCACGTAAGACGTATTGCCTCCCGTGAGCACGGTCTGTGGCCCTTGCACGGACACGGCAACCTGGGCGTTGGCGGCGGGCTGCGCAGCCTGCTGCAGGTACTGGGTGAGGTTCAGGGCCTGCGGGCCAACGGGGCCGAATTTCTCGTCGAGCACGCCGATGTGACGCAGGTATTCGAGCTCGGCGGTACCGCCGGCGAACACGTCAAAGCTGATGAAGTGCGTGTCTTGCGTGGCGTGCTGGTCATAGTCGGCCGGCTTAGGGGCCACTGGAACTGGCACTGCCACATCGCCGTCATCGCTGTGGCGTACTTCCGAATACTCGACCGGCGCATGGGCAGCCGTCGGGTCGCCGGCCCAGCGGGCGGTGTCGCCATACCACTGCTGCACCGGTGAAGAAGCCCAGCGAGTCAGCGCCTGGGTGCGGTAGCTTTCACCGCCCTTGCACAGCAAGATGCCGGTGGCCAGCGTCGCGTTCAGGCTCATGACCTGCGGTTGCAGACGGATGGGTGGCGCCTCATCGGCAGGCCGCAACAGGCCCGACGCTTCCAGCGCCAGAACGGCCATCCTTGCCGACGCCAGCGCCCCCAGCGCCTTCGAGCAGGTTCTGGCTGTTGCCCATGTCACGCAGTGTGGCCGCCGTGCCGGCCTGCGCCTGGCGCGCGCGCACCAGCACGTAGTAGTCACCCGCCTTGGTGGTGGGAATCAGCACCTCTTGGTCGGGTGAGGCTTGCTGTAGGCCGCGTCGAAAGCGTAGCCCGTGGGGATGTCGCCGTAGCGCACGTACAGCTCGCTGGCGCCATCGCTCGCGGCAGAGTCGAGCGATGGCTTAGGCGTCACCGCAGCTCGCGCAACAGCTTGGATGTTTGACTGCGACCTTGAGCAGGGTTCTTGCAGCCCCCGTCGGCTCACGGCGACCTTGTTCCCAGTCCTGCAGCGTCCGCGGTGAGACTCCAAGGAGTTTGGCAAAGTCTTGCTGTGAGAGGCCAATGTTGGCGCGTGCTTCGGCGGCTGCAGGCAACTTGACCTTGGTGACTCGCCCGGCTTTGCCGCGGCGCATTTGCTTTACTGACTCCAGCAGATCCTTCTGAAAATTCTCCATCTCAGAGGGCATCTTGAATTCCTTTCTTCAGTTGCTCCAGGTGCGTGTACCGGTCAATCCGCACAATGGCTTCGAGAATGTGCGCCAAGTAGTCGCCCAGACGCTGCTGATCGCGACTCATACGGGACGAGCCTGCGCAAGCACCAATGCCCGGAATCTGTCCGGCAATGCATTAGGGGTCAGCACATCTACCGGCACGCAAAGCAGTTTGCTCAGCTCGTGACGGATCGCACCAATGTCAAACAGGGTCGTCTCCGGCGTCGGATCGATGAGGATGTCCAGATCGCTGCTGTCCGTGTCTTGACCATGCACGACAGAGCCGAACACCCGGGCGTTGCGAGCACGGTGGGACTCGACAATGCGCCGAATCCCAGCACGGTTCAAATCCAGGGCTTCAGAGGGCTTCATGTGCGTTCTCCCAGGAGGTGTACCCGGTTGATGGTAAAGCAGCTCACCCCCCGCCGGCCCAAGCTCACCCCGTCACCCCCAGCCAGCTTGCCTTCGCAAACTGCTCCAATGCCAGCAGCGAGGCATCGCTGAGCACGCTGCTGCCGGCCTGGTCGGCGTCTTCCTCGTCCTGCGCGGTGCGAGGCGCCGGCGCGACGGAGAAGGTCAGCAGGCCGGCCTCCTGGGCCATGGGGCCGACGACGATCTGGGGCGGCGTGGCGCTGGTCGAACCGGTCGTGTTGGTGCCGGTAGCTGCCGTGAAGCTGACGTAGGGGTTGTCGCTGACGTTGGCGTCAGGCAACGCCGCCTCATTGGGTGACGCATGTCTGATCGAGCGAACCTGCAGCACCAGCGTGCCGGTGTAACCCAGCGGTGGCACGAGGCTGAGCTGGGCGATATTCCAGCCCGTGAGGTTGGCCACGCTCGCTTGTTCGGTGACGGTGAAGCTGCGGCTGCCGTCGCTGAGCACGCTGCCCAGGGGCAGCCCGGTCATCACCAACGCCGCAGCGCTGCCGACTTGCGGGCTGGCCTGCGCCGCGCTGGCCTGCGCCGCGCTGGCTGGCGTTGACACGGCTGTGGTGGTGAGGCTTGCGGCCTGCGCCGTGGTGCCGGCGTCAAGCGTGACGCTGTCGGGTCGCCAGTAGTGGTTGGCATTGATCTGGATGCCGGAATTCCAGTCCTTGACGATCACGTTGCCGTTGATCTGCCCTCCTCCGCCGTTGACCTGTGCTCTTGGAGCGAGGATGGTGCCGACGACGCCGACGTTGTTGAAGTTGAGCGTCTGCGCCTGGCTGAAGTTGAACAGGGTGTTGTAGGCGGCAAATCCGTTGGGCGTGCCGCCGGTGAAGCCGGCTGCGCTGCCGGTGACGTTGACGATGACGGTCTGCCCGGGGCTCAGGTTCGCAAAGCTGCTCCAGTTGGCACTCATCAGCTCGGCGCCGCTGAGGTTGAAGACCTGCACGGCGGACGTGCCGTCGCCG
>JAJKJU010000230.1 GCA_021153565.1 Rhizobacter sp. | reverse complement strand
TGAGGCGCACGCGTTGTCGCACCGGTGGTGCCTGCTGGTCGAAGCGTCGGGCTCGGCGGCTGGGGGCTGCTTTGTTCCAGGTGACTGGGAGAACTGGATGCGCTGGGAAACCGGGGAAGCATACTGGGTCACTCTGCGGGTGGGTTGCGCTGCTCCAGCGCAGATTGATCGACCTTGATCGGGCGGAGCGACGGCTGAAGACAGCCAAGTACGCCACGGTAGCGCTTGACCGGTATCGCACAACGGGCGAGGGCGAAGCGGTGTATATGCAAGCGAACGGGCCCGGGTAGCGCATTTGTTTGCCCCCAGCTTCTGGCAGTCCGAACGAGCCTGCCCCGCGCTCGCGGCCCGAGGACCTTCCGTCGCGAGGCAAGAGTGTCCCAATCAGCTGGCGCGCTTTTGGCGCAGTTCAACATCCACAGCGCTCGCGCGGTGATGACAGAGCGCGAAGTGGCTTTCGGAAGCGGCCGCGGTTTCAGGTATCACATCGGGTCCTCCACGATGCCTCCACCGTTGCCCGAGGAAGCGTGCATGGTCAATCGCCCTGACAGCGACGTCGAGATCGAGCGCTTGCAGCTGCGCTTCGCCGGCGCACGCGTGAGCGACGATCGCGCCGTGCGGCGGCTGATGCAGTCCATCGACGCGTGCGGGCAGCTCGTCGCATGCATCGCGGTGGACGACGACAGCGCCCAGGCGGTGGCGACGACACCGCTGGTGCTCATCGACGGGTATCGGCGCGTAGCGGTTCTGCGCCGGCTCGGGCGCGACACCGCCCGCGTGCAGTGCTGCAGCGGCACGATCGGCCAAGCGCTGGCGCAGCGGCGCAGCAGCTGGCGTGCGCACAATCCAGGGCGATGGCCGCGATCGAGCAGACCCTGCTGCTGCGCGAGCTGATCAACACCCAGCATCGTGATGAGCGTGCGTGAGCATGAGGTGTTCGACGGCGGCGGTGAAGAACTCCATGCCGATCTCCAGCGCTTCGGGCCACAGCGTGCTTCTGTGCGCCTGATCGAAGGCGTACCACAGCCCGGCGCCTTCGCTGGCGAGCCTGAAGCCGGCTGCGTAGGCCATGGGAAAGAAGAACCGCGCGTGGGTCCAGCCCGAGTTCGCCGGAAACTCCTGCTGGTCGTAGCCCTGCAAGCAGGTGGCGCCAGTCCTGGGCGTCTAGCGCGCCGCGAAACGCCAGCTCATGCACCATGAAGCGCGAGAGGATGTGCATACTGTTGCTGCGCTGGAAGGTGGCCGTCTGGCCGTGCAGTTCGGGCTGGCCGACGAGGACCACGAGCAGCGTCTTGCCCCATTGCTGAAGGTCATCGTGCGTCGCGCAGCCACTCGTATTCACAGTTGCTGAAGTTCTGCGCTTCGGCGGCGAACAGCAATATCTGAGTGGCGTTCTTGGCATCGGCCATCTCGCACATCCGATGAATCAGCCGCTGGTGCATTTGTTCAGCGTCTCGACCCGTGCGCGCCTTGTGGCGCACGGCGGCGAGGAAGTTGCTGAAGAAGGCGGTCTCCGAGGGCACGCGCTTGAAGCGGCAGCGCAGCGTGACTACCTTGAGGCTGTGGACTTGAAGGCGTTGCATCCACGGCAGTCGCTTGATGGCGGCCGGCTGTGGCGTACCGCTGAGCCCTGCACCGGCATTTCACGCTCCCTGCAGCGTCGCTGCCGCCACCGATTACACAACTTACCTCGCACCGGCGCACAGTTCAAGAATTAAGCGAATGTCTCAAGCGGTAGAGCCCTGGATCTCCTGCAGTTCTTGGCCGCCTTCGGCCGCCAGATGCAGCAGCAGCGCATTCTCCTCATCGGCACACTTCGCCTCGAACCGCCGCGCCTCCTCGGCGTACTGCGCCTGGCCTTCCAAATCTGGGGGCGGATAAAGGCTGTAGAAGGGATCTTTACTTTGCTTTTTCGTCAAGCCAGTGAATTCCTGTGCATATAGCGCCTTCATGCCGGTACGCCATGTTTCGTGGCCCAGCAGGAACTTGCCGCGCTCCTGAGCGTCTGCAGCCTGGGCCCTCACCTCCTGTGCCAGCATGTTCAGCTCTCTTTGCCCCAAAACGCTGCAGCGGCGGAATCTCATCGCGGATGTTGTGCTCACCGGCAGCTGAAGTGACTGGCGTAGGGCGACCTTGGCATGAACCATGGTTTCCAAAGGTTCGTCTGTTAGCGCATTGCGCTCCAACTCCGGCAGGTCGAAACGCTGGAGCTGAGTGTCGATGAAGCGGTGCACTGCGCTTTCGAGCAGCGACATCCGGAACAGCGATCCTGCCCAGTCGTTGAGCTGCTTCGCGTTCACTTGGCCACTCTCCACGGCCCGCGCCATCCAATGGTTGTCCACGGCCAAGCGTATCTTGGAGAAGCCTTCGGCCAAGTTGTCGCCGCAACTGCCTAACGCGTCTTCCGCGAGTGAGAACACCTGGGTTCGCAAGTCGGCATCATTCGCGATGGCATGGATCACGAACGAGACCTGCGCCGCGGTTTGCTCAGGGGTCGCTGACGTGCCGTGCGGGTCTGGTACGCGCAGGCGAGCGAGCAGGCGAGCAAATGACGCCGCATTATCTTCGTCATCGAAGGCATCCACGGATTCGATTGGCTTGCCGGTGAGGTGGACCCAGGCTTGGATCTCGCTGCCCAAGGGGTCGTGCTGCTGGGCGAGATCAGCCTCCAATCCGTTGATCTCGTCGTCATCGAAATAATGCAGCATATGCGTCACCACCCGGTCCGAGACTGGACTTAGCCCATAAAGGCTTTCGATCTCTTGGCGGAGCTCGGGCGTGTTGTCCAGCAACGAGACCAGCATTTCTGCCGCCATCTTGATGCGGAATTCAAGGTCCGGGCGTTGAACAGCCAGGTCCACCAGCCTGAAGACGTCCGCTTGCTGCGGGGGGGCGGGAATGCCGAATTCGGCCAGGATATCGTCGGGCGCAAGCGCATCGGCCGGCACCTGCAAATTGGTGCGGGACGTAACCGCAGCGGGCCACACCAGCAAATCGGCAGACGGTGAACGAGGCGGGCTTGCGTGCATCTCAGGGGTCCCTGACGTGCCGTGCGGGTCTGGTACGCGCAGGCGAGCAAATGACGCCGCATCATCTTCGTCATCGAAGGCATGCACGGAGTCGATTGGCTTGCCGGTCAGCTGGACCGAGGCTTGGATCTCGCTGCCCAAGGGGTCGTGCTGCTGGGCGAGATCAGCCTCCAATCCGTCGATCTCGTCGTCATCGAGCTCATCCAGCATGTACGTCACCACCTGGTCCGAGACTGGACTTAGCCCATAACGGCTTTCGATCTCTTGGCGGAGCTCGGGTGTGTTGTCCAGCAACGAGAGCAGCATGTCTGCCGCGATCTCGATGCGGGATTCAAGGTCCGGGCGTTGAACAGCCAGGTCCACCAGCCTGAAGACATCCGCTGGCTGCGGGGGGGCGGAAATGCCGAATTCGGCCAGGATATCGTCGGGCGCAAGCGCATCGGCCGGCACCTGTAAATTGTCGCGGGACGCAATCGCATCGGGCCACACCAAATCGGCAGACGGTGAACGAGGCGGGCGTGCGTGCATCTCTGGCTGCGGCGAACCGGGCACCGTGGCATTCAGGTCCGGCAGCATCCAAGGCGCCGGACTGGCACCGCGTGGGGGTCGCGACGATGGTCCGGCCTCCATGTCGTCGGACATGGCGCGCCGCGGTGGTGACAGCGGTACCGTTGCTTCGAACGCCCCCGCAGTGCGAGGCCGCACACGCCTTGGCGCGGCGCTATGCGGGTCCGGGTCATGCGGTTCGGAGCTGATCTCGCGCGGCCTGACCGTGCCTGTGTTGCGTATTGGGTCCATTCCAGATTCTCTTGGCAGGCTGCACGTGCCTCGGTCTATCGGCGCGAAGTCATGATTGCCAATGCGAAAGTCGGACTGCATTCCGGGCAAGGCCGGGGGGTGCCTGTGCTGCTGTACCTGTCGTCATCGATGCTTGAAGCCCGGTTCGATCCGAACGTGGGTGTCCGGCGCTTCAACGAGCACGGCTCGTACGTAAAGCGGCGCTAGGCCACGCCTTGAAGAGATGCTGATCGGAGCCAGAAGGAAACTTCCAACGCACCTGGTAGGTCTGGCAGGCAGGCATTGTGACGATGCCACGAGCTCGGGCGGTGGCGTGCGCGCTGCCCTTATCCACCGGGCGCCGCCGGCTAAGTGACGGCGATAGTACCCATGCAGACGGCCGCACAAAGCGGCAGCTCGGACACGGTGCCGCGCGAACGGTACTGTGAGCTTGTACCAGCATCGTTCCTCGTCGCTCAACGCGGTCGACGACCCGCTTGCCCACCTGGCGAGACCGCGATCAACTACCCCGACAGCACTGGCAATCAATGTCTCATGAAGTGCAGAAGTGAGGTCTCTTCGGGTGAATCAAGCCCTTCAGCTCGGGGTCGCGTACCAATGTGCATTCCATTAAGGGTGGCATATCCAGGCCATTTCGGTTCCTTCGCCAACGCTTCGCATTCCTGGGCATGGCACGTTTGTGGGTCGGCAAAGATCGTTGCTTCGTTTCGATGGATCCGATGCAAGACATTGCGGTTCGCGATGTTCTGGAAACGGAATTGAGTTCGACATGGCGGCCTGGGAAACCCTGGGTTGCCGGCTCCCTCGTGCAGTCACGCGGTCACAGACTTCCAGAGGGCCAATGGGTCCCATCACCTGGCGCAGCCATCGGCGGGTGACCTTCAGATCGAACAGCCCTCCCTCGTCCGACGCGTCCATTGCAAACGCTTCGTCCAACCCTGCGCTGGCCTTGCCCTTTTGCTCGTAGACGAACTTGCGGCTTACGCCATGCTTCGGCGGCGAGATCCGTGATCGATTCCGAGTTCGCCAACGCCCGAACGGCCAGGTCCATGCGTTCGCTCTTGGGCAGCCTCGCCGCCACACTCCCGCATCGATTCATGCTCACGCCTCAGCTCAAAATGGGGCGCAGGTGTCGGCCATGCCACCCACCCGTCTTCCAGCTCTTCGGGCCCGTGGACGGGTAACCCTTGGTTGAACCACGCCCGAAGCTTTGTCTGCTGCTGACCAGTTCTACTCACTCGCCGTCTGATCTCAAATGGTCTGCCGGGCTTCGCTGGCCCGACGTCCTTATTGCGACAGAACCCGAGAAAGGGTATGTCTTTGCTCCTCTGTCCCGAATCGATTCAAGTAAGCCTCTCCAACAGAACTGAGTTGA
>JAJKJU010000229.1 GCA_021153565.1 Rhizobacter sp. | reverse complement strand
TCGTTCGGCATCACCAGGGCCAAGGCCGCGGGCAACATCACCAAACTCAAAACCGCGTCCTCGCCGTCAAATAACAGCGGATCTCGACCGGCGCTCACAGCTTCACGAGGTGGACCAGCGCAATTTCGACATTAGCCTTGCGCTCGACGTCCACGCCTTGGAACGCGTCGGCGATGAACTCGACGCTGCCATGCTCTTCGATGAGCTTGACCAGGCGGGCTCGCTCCGCGCTGAACGGGTTGCGTACCGTCTCGGCGTTGATGATGGCCGTGACCTCGCCTTCCCACAGCATGTCCCAGCCCTTGAGGACCGCACGGGCCCCCTGCGAGAACGGCGGATTCATGACGACGTGGCTGTAAACCTCGCCGCCCTCGAACGCGAAGAAGTCGAGGCCGACGACCGTCAGGCCCTTGTCGCGCAGGATGGGGTGCTTGCCGCCGTCGATCTCGATGCAGTCCATCTTGATTTCGCGGTGCCGATTCCATTTTGCATGGGGCGCCGCATCGCACAGGGCACCGGTGCCCGAGAAGGCGTCGAGGACGCGGTCGAACGAGCGATCTTTGAACCGCTCCCACACACGCGCCGCCAGAGCGGGCGGTGTGACGAAGAACTGCAGGCGATCCCGAGAGGGCGCCGGGCCGGACGTGTAGTAGTCCTGCGAACCTTGCATGTGAATTTCTCCAAACTTGGATCCGGGAAACCGCCCGGAGCGGTGGTCAGCGGTGACTCGCTGAGCATGTCTATATGGGATGTCTTTGCGTGTCGGTGGTAAAGCGTTGGTTGTAGTGTTGTGACGATGAAGCAGGGGCGCGAAACGAGCCAGCCAGCAGCAGCGAGCAGCTTCTTCGCTGGGGGTGAGCGGCCTACGACTCCCGTCCTCTGACGAGGCACATGCGGCCGCGTGTCGCCCAACATATCCCGAGGACGAACAGGATCGAAATCACGGAGTGCGGGCCGCCTTCAAGCCCAAGAGCCGAGCCCGCTTGCAGCAGCGCGGCGCCAGTCCAAGCCGCCAACAGCCAGCGCTGTGCGCTGCTGTTCAGGCCGCATTTCGCCGTTCGCCAGAGCCAATAGAGGCATGCAGCGCAAGCGAGTGCTGCCGCCAGTTTCCAGTAGTCCATTCAAGTTATCTCCGTATCAATGCTCCGACCCAATCTCGATGGTGGGCTGCGTTGCACATGCTCGATGAGCGCCGAATGGTAGGGCTGCTCCTGTGGGTGGGGCCGGCGGCGTGAGGGAGCCGGCCCCTGCTTCAATTGCTCACGCGCTTGCGTTGTCGGCCCTCGCGGCCGTCGCGCGGAGCAAGGAGGGGAGCCAGCGACGCCCCGCCATCAGCGCCTGCGCTTGCGCCACCAACTCACCCTTCTGGAGCTTTGCGAGAGGCGCTGCGGCCTGCTTCGACACCGCTTCGGTCACTGCGTCAAGCGCCTGTGCCTTGGACACGCTCGCCAAGTAGTTGGACGCCATCGGTTCCCACCAGTCAGCCATGTCCAAGCCTGCCGCAAGCGCCATATCGGCAGCTTCATCAGACAGGGGCATGGCTTCTCTCGCGTGATCGCCGACCGTGTTGATCGTCGCTGCCGTGCACACGGCGATCAGTTGCAGCAGTTCGTCTTGCGGCAAGGCAAGCAACCATGAGAACAGGTTCTCTTGCGGCAGGCGTTCGTGCCATGCGGTCACCAGCGAGTCCATTTCACGGAACGCCCGGCTGTCGCACAGGGTGTCGTCGACGCCCGCCAAGCGATCACGCACGGAGTGCGCCGAGATTCGCAAGGTGTGGGTGTCGTGGCCCGTGTGCAGCACCTTGGAAACAAGCGAGTGAGCAAGGGACACGAGCGCCAAGGGGACATTGCGCGCCACCATGACCTGCAGGGCCGCCGTGCGTTGAGCGCCAAGCCGCAGCTTGAGGGCGCGCGACACGTCTTCGCTCATAGACGGCGCGGTGTCGTCACCCTCGGCCCCTGTGCCGCCGCTTGCCTTGCGCGCCATGGCCTGTTGCTTGGTCTTCTCGGTCTTCTTGAGTCCCTTTCGGTCTTGCGGCCGGATGAACCCGCGATGCACCGCCGCGTTGCCCGAGTGGTCGATGCTCACGACTGCGCCGGCAATCGGCTTCATGGACGCCTCGACGGAATCCCGACTGCTTTTAATCGCGTCGATGCGTGCATCGAGATCGTCGGACACGCGTTCGAGTGCCTCGACTTCGGCAGGGTCCGATTCGTCGTTCTCGCTCGCCAGTTCCCATTGTCGGCGCGCAGCCGTTGCTTGCTTCTGCAACCCGTCGAGCTGCTTCGCCTCATCGTTCGTCAAGCGACGCTTGCGAACGTCGCAACGGCCATAGCGCGATTGCTCCTGATAGTCGAACTCCACCTTGGTTTCGACCCACGCCCAGCCCTCGGCGCGTACCGTGACAGCGATGGCATCGAGCTTTTCAGCGGCCAAGCGCTGAAGCAGCTCGCCATCCTTGACGTAGCCGTCATTCGACTGCGCGCTGAACAGATCGCGGACCACGTGACCCCCCGCCGCTTCGTAGGCTTCTGCCCCGACGAATCGGGCGATGCGGTGATTGCTCAGGTGCACCTGTCCCTCGGTAAGGACCCGGCGCAGTTGCTGCGCACCGCGCATGTACGTGTAGCCCTCGCCAGCCTTCCAGGCCGACTCCTGCCGCTTGTGGTCGTCCACCAGGCACAGTGCCATCAGTTGATCGATGGTCATGCCGCCCTTGCGGAACACATCGAACATCTTGGGCGAGGCGTTCGCCAGCTTCAAACGGCGCTCGACGGTCAAGGGCGAGACGGCGAAGAATTCGGCGACGTGTTCGACACTGCCGCACTGGTCGAACAGCTCCCTGAAGGCCTCGAACTCGTCGGCAGGGTGCAGCGGCGTGCGGCAAATGTTTTCCGTGGCGCTCAAGGCCGTGGCCTCGGGCGCGGCCACCACCAGCCCAGGCACCATGAAGTCGTCGGTGTACCAGCCTGCCCCCTCGGAGATGCCGCCATCGCGCAGATAGCAGCAGCCCAGGCGGCGAGTTTCCCCACCTGCCACACCGTATTTGCCGGTCCAGAGGCCGTCGCGCATGTCGGCGACCAAGAGCAGGTTCTGCATCACGCCGCCGTGCGCGTGGATCGATGCCGCCATGGCGCGAATGTCCTCTGCGTCGCGCTTGGTCTTGCGCACGTTGTGCGCGGTCCATACGAGATCGCCAAGGCGGAACTCGCCACGAGTCCCCGGGGCGGCAGGCTCATTCGCATGCGTCGCTTGATTGTGTGCTGACACTTTCATAGATCAATCTCCAAAGTAGGAGCCAGGAAACCGCCCGGCACGGTGATCTATATTATTAGATCAGGTACTGATTATATATTAGTAATGACGTTTTTAGTCAACTGTTTCGGTGGTATTAACCTGAATTTACATATAAATCATCCATTGCCCTGAGTATCAGCCAGCTAGATATTCATGGCTTATTCTATTTATCGTGAGGCGACGCGGCATATGCATATGTTTCCCAGGCGCAGCAACTCCGTCACGTTGCAGGCGCACTGCGCGCAAATGCTGCGATGGCTCCTCGTTGGATGCGGGGGGAGGGGGTGGGGAGGGGGGGCGCTGCGGCGGCGCCCCTGGGGGGTCACGGGGAGCGTTTGTCGCGTGCTGCCGCCCGTCCCTGCTTGACGAGCGCCGCCATGTCGGGTGGCTTGCGAAGCACCTCGTCGATGCGTCGAGGGTCGTGAGACCCATATTCGAACTGTCCCGAGGGTGGGTCAGGCGGCTTTGTCGCGGCAACGGCGGCAGTTGAGGGCGTTGCGCCCTCGGCGCCCCCGTCGACTCCGGTCGAGTCGGGTGCCGGCGCATGCTGCACGCGCGCCATGCCGCGGTGAAGGTATGACGCCACGTTCGACGGGCTGGTGGTCACGCCATTGCGGGCCAGGAAGTCGCAAACCTGAGCGAGGGTGTAGCCCTGTTCGCGCAGCTTGAGCATGTCGGCCAAGTGCGGCGTCAGCTTGGAGCGGCGCTTGGCCGGTGTGACTGTGCCCATGAATTCGTCCAGTTTCATTCGCCCCGTCCGTGTAAGACGCACGCAGCGGACCTGCGGCGCGGAATTCGCATTGCAACGCAATAAAAGCAGTCTGCTAACGCGCTCAGGCTCATTATGACCGTCTTGCAACGCGCAAGAAGCGTCGCTGCACTGCTTTGCAACGCCTGAAAACGCGTTGGAGCGCCCATCCAACCCGTGCCGGCTCAAAACGAACGCGCGCCAACGCACTTCCGCACGAATAGACCCCCGACGAAGAGAAGAGTACAGGATAGGCTACGCCGTGTGAATGTCATACACTTCGAGCATGCCGCGCGACAAAGAACCCACCAAATCACGCTCGATCGCCAGCGTCGATCTCGGTGACCTGAAGCCGCAGGCGCTCGCGGCGAGCGCGGCTGCGGGGCTGACGCTATCGACCTGGTTGCGACAGGTGGTGGTGCGCGAACTCGGGGATGCGAGCGCGCAGCCAGCCCAGAAAGCACCAGCCAAGCCGCTGCCCGAGCCCAGCGGCGCCCAGGTCTGGCTAGATGAGGTGAACGCCGCCAAGCTCGATGAATTGACCGAACGCGGCGCCTTCCGCACGCGAGCGGCGGCCTTGCGGGCGGTGCTCGATGGCATCAATCTGAGCGCCGACGACGGCGGGCACTCAGTGGCCGATGCGGTGAACGCGCTGGGTATTTCGAATCACCACCTCGTCACGATCGGGCGAAAAATCGACAGGATTTGCAAGTCGGTCGATGCCGAACCGGGAAAAACGAATATCTCCGAGCGACTTTCACTTGAGGAATCGGTGCAACTGATCGCCAACCACGTCGAGCTGGCTGCCCGAGTGATCAGCGAAGTGCGACCCAAGCTCAAATCCAAGCGGGAGAAACAATGACCCAGCAACAGAAGATTGCCGACGCCATGCTTCAGGAATGGGGCACGCGGCTCTTTTATGGAATGCCCAAGAAGGCCAAGCAAGCCCCAGGTGGCGCGGCGGCAGCCGGCGCGATCGGCTCCTCATCGCTAATGAGCGCGTCCGCCGTGCGCAAGCAGCTGCGCGCCGCGGTGCGTCCTCACGCCAAACAGGTGATGGTGAAGATCACCGGCGGCGGAGCCGGCATGAAAGCGGTGACCGCGCATCTGCGTTACATCAGTCGCCAAGGCAAGCCCGAGGTGGGCGGCCGGGGCCAGACACTTGATGTCGAAGACGAGACCGGCGACAAGATCGTGGGCGCCAAGGCGATCGCTGCTCTCGCCGACGACTGGCGAGTTGCCGGAAGCTACATCCCCGACGAAAGCCATCGACGCGAGGTGTTCAACATCATGCTGTCGATGCCAGCGGGAACGCCGCCGGAGCACGTGCGCGACTCCGCCCGCGCATTTGCGAAAGAGAACTTCGAGGGTCACAAGTACGCGTTCGTGCTGCACGAAGACACGAACTCGCCGCACGTGCACCTGGCCGTGCGTGCGGAACGAATGGACGGCGTCAGGCTGAATCCGCGTAAAGCGGATCTGCGGCGCTGGCGCGAGCAATTCGCCGCCCACCTTCAAGATCGTGGTGTCAACGCCGTGGCCACGCACGCGTGGACCCGAGGTGGCCAGCGAGCGACTCAACAGATCTGGCGGCTTGCGGCAGAGCCGGGCAAGGTCCGCAAGCCCAGACCTGTGATGCGCAGCAAGGCTTCTCTGGAGCTGGGACGGCGCAATGCGTTGGAGGCGTGGCAAGGGGTTGCGCAAGCCCTGGCTGCGTCGGTGGACCCAGCAGACCGGGAGTTGGCCAAGGACGTGGTGTGCTACGTCGGCACGCAGTTCGGCGCACCTGAAATGCAGAAGGACCTGTCGCGCAAACGTGGCGACATCGAGCCGACGAGATAGGTCTCGAAGGTGTGATCTGACGATGATTTTCAACCCGACGCGACTTCCGCGCGAGCCGTTCAATTCAAGTCTGGAGCAAACACTTGGACGAACCTTCCCATGCTGATGCTCTCAGCGAAATGCTGCGCGAGTGGGGCACGCGGCTTTTCTACGGGACGCCGAAGAAGGCCGAGGAGCAAAGTGGCCAACCGCTCGCGAGCGCGGGCGGCCCGCCTCTCAGCGCCAGCGAAGTACGCGAACAGATTCGCCGGGCAGTGAGCCCGGGTGCCATGCAAGTGGTCGTCAAGATCACGGGCGGCGGAACCGGCATGAAGGCGATCGCCACCCAGATGCGCGACATCAGCCGGCTGGGCAAACCATAGGTCGGCGGCCGCAGACAGACGCTCGAACTCGAAGACGAGAACGGCAGGAAGATTTCCGGAGTGCAGGATTCGCCTGCGTGGCCTGAATGACCGGAAGGGAGCCGAGACTGTGAGTTCGGACGCCGATCACGAGCGACGGCAAACGACCCGTTGCAGTCGTTCGTGGCGTCCAGCTCAGCGACAGCAGTGCAGCGTATCCGGACGGTGGTGGCCACACGCTGAACTCACGGTCTCGGCTGCATACCGGTCGCTCCGGCGCCGACGAGATCGCGACACCAGCGGCCGGTAGCAAGGTACTACTGACGTTCGCGATGTCCAGTGCGGTCCCGTGTCAGCTTCAGGTAGCCGAGCAACCGGCTCCCGACGGCGACCGAACTCGAAGGCCAAGCGAATGTCTGCTGGTCTTTGGCTGGTGCGGTCGCTGCCGACCCGAAGCGGAACTTGCAGCCACTGGCTTGCGAGCCGGAAAGCAGACCTCGGCTCTCCACGTCCCTCGCTTCGCTACGGGACCCCGTCGCCATGGCTGCCCGGTTGACCGTCGCACCAGATATCACGAATCAAGAAAGAGATTCGTCCAATACGTTGAGCTATGAATTCCCAGTTCCTCTTGTGGCATGGCGATCGCCTTCAGTATCGCGAGGCGGATGATGTGTTCAACAGCGTCTGAAAACGCCCCAGGAGTCCCCGGTCTGTCGTCTGGCAGGAAGATCTTCTTCGGGTTCGGATGCCCGCCATGGACGATTGCACTCCTCGCGTCATACGCTCGTTGCATTACATCAAGCATGTCATGCCGGCCATAGATCGGATGATCGACGAACTTTGCGGCACGAAGTGCAAATCGGAACCGCAGCTCACCGCGCCCACTGGACTCCGTATCACCCACGAAGATAGATTCGCCCGCGATAACGAGGTCGACAATCCTGTCATCCAGATCGGCTCGCTCAAACGACTGCGAGAATCGCCGAAGGCTGAATGCAAAACCATCATCCGCTTTGCGGTTGAGAAGTTCCCATACTCTGAGAACCTCCGGAATATCTGCCTCACCAAGGTTGCACGTACCGGCATGTTGTCTTGGCTGGCCAGGGCTGTAGTTGGTTCCCCCATCTAGCCAGAAAGAGTCAACCCATTTGGCGTAGCCGTTGCAGCGGATCGTTGTGTGCCTGAGAAGGCGCAGTGCAACCAACACGTCCTCGGCCCAGAGCTCCTCCCGCTGGAGCGGCCGGTTTCCAAATTTGCCGCGGTCACCCTCAACTGGAAATGCACTTGCGCCGGTGCCATCGCCACGAACTACCTTCGGGACGTATCCGGTGATGCGGATGCCGGCTGTCCCGTTGAACTCACCCTCTATGGGGTGATGCGGAAATACCGAATGAAGTACACCCACACGATTGCAGCGTTCGATTTCAGCCTGGCTAAGGTAGTCGAGTTCAATGCCTTCGCAAATGCGAATGGGCGGCGCTGAGAGAGTCAAGCCGTGAATCGGGAAGATTGCAATCGAACGCAATGTCTGCGACTCAAGGAACATCACAATGTCCTGCCAGCGATCGCGAAACGTCGCCTCTGAATACTCAAGTTGCCCGTCTGCGTCCAGCATCGAGAAGATCAGTTCCTTGAGAAGGTCATCGGCTTCAAGGCGTCGGGTAGCGAAGGATGTTCCCACTAGGTGGTCCAGATGCTGAGCAATGACCTTGTCATTCCGCAACTGAGCAGTACAGGGGACGTATGTCCCTAGTTCGCGTTGCTGATCGACCATTGTTATTAGGTCGTAGCGCGTTGACCCTGGTACCCGCAATGGCGAGTCTGCCGGTGCAAGTTTTCCGCGCAAGAAGCCCACCGTCTCGGAAACGTGGGACCGAACGGCGCTCTCAGTTGCATCCGTCACGCGAGTCGCAGCCGTGCGTGGCTGTGACTCATCGACCGCAATCTTCTTCAAGTGCATTGCCGCTCCCTCACTACTGTGAACTGCAGCGCGATCCAACTGGCACAGAGAATCTGCTCAGTGAGCGCAGTCTAGCCGCGACGCTTGCCCCGCTAGAGATCGGCTGAGGCAGGTGGTGGCTGCCGCGCCAATTGGTTGGCGCCGGTTTGACGGGACAAGCCGCAAGGGGCCGCTGGTGAGGGTTCGCTCCCTCGAAGCAGCCTCTCGTGAACGACGGTACATGGCCGTCAGCGTGAATTCCCGATCGTTGCTGAAAGCTGCCCTTGGCCGGCCGGGCCGTCGCGTCGAAAGACAGCTACCTGGCGCGGACGCGAACTCACACTGACGGCCATGAGCTGCCCTTCGCGATTGAGGCCCGAGTGACCGCTTGGGACGGGAGCGGTCATCCGCCCAAGATCCGCGGAACCGGACGACGAGGCGATCATTCGTGTGTTTTGTCTTCTTCAGACACCTGGCCGCCGCACGCCTTCCAATTGAAGCGCGTGGTCTTCACCATCTGCTCTCCCCAGTCCGCATCGCTCGGTGCGAATGCGCGTGCGGTCACCCTTTCATCCTCCACGAACGTGCGCCTTAGCGGGCTCAGCACGCCAACGCAGGCGGCGTCATCATGGAGGTGATGGTAAGCGACGGCAAGATCGTTGCGCACCTCGGCATCCGACTGCCAATAGAGAAAACGGCCGCATCGGTTCAGAAGGGTGCCCAACACCTCTACCGCCTCTCGATACTTACGTTCCCTGTACAGACCCGCAAAGCGAGATCGGTCTTGATTCACCGGTTGCGCGCGACACACCGACACCTCAGCGAAATAGTCTCCGGAGAAACCTGCACGCATTCCGCAATGGTTTCTGCACGCCTCTTCGGTTCTTGCGTCCGGAGAGACGGACACCCGATCCAGGCTTCGCTCGAACAAGATCGAGCAGCCTTCGGACGTCGTCGCCTTCATGCCTTTCAGGACCGCCTCGACATCACACGAATGCCCATTGGTCCCGATGGACTGAATGCGAAACCGCCCATCTTTGTGGACGATCAGAGTCCCCCAGCCACCTTCCGTCACGTAGGTACCCGGAGAAATCGACTGCGCGGCTGCCGTCGCTGCCGCGAAGGTCAGCACGACCGTGATGACGGACCTGCATGTTGGGAAAGGCATGTTTTGCTCACGGGCTGCGCAACATGGTGGCGTCAGCCCTTGCTATGTGGTGGTTCGAAGTGAAGCGAGACCATCCGGTCGGGTCCGCTAGCGGAACATACCACTGCTGCGGAGCGGACCAATCCCGACGCTGGCTGTTCGGTCACGGTGCACCGCAGCTAGATCGCACTAATTCGAATGACCGCTTACGCTGCTGCATTGCCGTCATCGTCGGCGGTAGGGTGGAGGACAGCAACGGGTCGGCAGCGCGAGTTCGCGACTTTCGTATGCAGCCGTTCAGCGGCCATCGTCACCCGCTCGCCGGTGACACTCAAAGATGCCCGCTGGGGTGAAACGATGAGTTGCTCGACGAGGTCGACGAACGTCAAGTTCCGAGGCGGACCGGTCGGTCGCCGAGAAAACCGCCAAGGTCATCTTTCGGCAGCAGGCGTCAGTCGGCAGGCCAGAGTCGAACGGCAGCAGACAGTCTTGAGCCGTCGGTCGCGGGACTTCGGCGAAGGACCGTTGATAGCCGTCCAGCGAAGGCCGAGGGTTAAATTCGAGCGTCAGGTCGCCGACACGTTGCTGACATCCGAACTGCTATGACGGCATAGTCATGGCAGACCGGTTGTCCACATTCGTCGATCGTGCGTTCGTAGTCGACCCATTCCCGGTCGGATGATCCCTGCACATGAGGTGCCTGAAAGCAGACGTCGGGCCGATGGCTCCACGGGTGCCCGTATGCTTGCGGCTGTCCACGACGGACAGGACTTCAGGGTCCGAACGAATGGCGCAAACAATTCGCAACGGGAGGTGCGACGATGGGATTCCGATTCATTCATGCGGCGGACATCCACCTAGACAGCCCGCTGCGCGGCTTGTCCGCCTACGAGAGCGCGCCGGCCGACAGGCTGCGCAGCGCCTCCCGCGAGGCGTTCAAGGAACTCGTGACGCGTGCCATCGAGGATGACGTTTCGTTCCTCGTGCTCGCTGGCGATCTGTACGACGGCGACTGGCGCGACTACAACACAGGCCTGTTCTTCGTCGCGCAGATGGCGCGCTTGGCCAAGGCCGGAATTCGCGCCTTCCTCCTGCACGGAAACCATGACGCAGAGAGCGAGATGACGAAGAAGCTCGTACTGCCGGACAACGTTACGGTGTTTCCGTCACGCTCGCCGCATGTGTTCCGGATTGACGACCTGCAGGTGGCCCTCCACGGCCAAAGCTTCGCCCACCGGGTTGTGGAGGACAACTTGGCGGCCGCCTACGGGGCTCGGGTCAACGGCCACTACAACATCGGCGTGCTGCATACCGCCATGGAGGGCTACGTGGCGCACCCGAACTATGCACCGTGCAAGGTCGCAGAGCTCCATGCGAAGGGCTACGACTACTGGGCGCTCGGGCACGTGCACGAGTTCCAGCGTTGGGACGGTGCATCGACCATCGTGTTCCCCGGCAATCTGCAGGGGCGCCATGTCCGCGAAACCGGGCGCAAGGGCGCCGTCTCCGTAACGGTCGATGACGACGGCCACACGGTGGTCGACCGGCTCTTCCTGGACGTGCTGCGCTGGGAGGTATTGACCGTCGACGCGGACGGCTGCGCGACCGTTGATGATGTCTCGCGTCGGGTAGGCCAAGGCCTCTCGCGACTGATCGGCGCCGACGATACGCCGCGCGCGGTGCGTGTTGTGCTGCAGGGCAAGACCCGGCTGCACGGCGCACTGATGGGCAATGCCGCTGCGACCCGGGCTCAAGTCCTGGCACAGGCGGTGGCCGTGGATGCAGATCGGCTTTGGATCGAGAAGGTGAAGATTGCCACCTCGCCCGAGTTCACGATCGATGGCGCCGACGAAACCCGAGAGGCCCTCGCCGACCTGCAATCGATCCTGTTCGAGGCCGGTGAGGACGCCGACTTCCTGCGGGAACTACTCGGCGAGATCCAGCCGTTCCTCAACAAGGTCTCTGGCGACGTCAGGGACGACGCGCCATTGCTGGCCCTGGCAAGAGAGGGGCGCCTCGGCGACCTTGTGAAGCAGGTGGCGCCCGCTTTGCTCGCGCAGCTGAGCGCGCCGGGGGCGCCATGAGGCTCTGCGAACTTGGACTCCTCGCTTACGGTCGGTTCACCGACCATCACCTGCGATTTCCGCAGTCATCCCATGACTTCCACGTCATCGTTGGGCCCAACGAGGCGGGGAAGTCCACGGTACGCCGGGCCATCACCGAATTGCTGTTCGGAATGGAACTCCGGTCGCCCCTGGGCTTCAAGCATGCGCAAGCCGACCTGCGCGTGTCTGGCGTGCTCGAGACGGCGGCGGGCCCGCGCGACTTCGTGCGAACGAAGCAGCAAAAATCACTACGTTCCATGGCAGGTGACCCGCTGCCCGACAGCTATCTCGATGTCGGACTGGGTGCGCTGACGAGAGAGGTCTTCGAGCAGATGCACTGCCTGGACCATGCGCGGCTTTTGCATGGCGGGCAGAGCATCGTCGACCCCCGCAACTCGGTCAGCCAGATTCTGTTCCAGGCAGCCTCCGGTCTGGATGACTTCGCCGCGGTGCGCGACGCGCTCGGCGAGCGCGCTGCGAACATTTTCACGAGCCGTGGGCGCAACAACCGGTACTCGGGCGCCTCCGAACGGTTCACGAGCGCGCAGAAGGTGCTCAAGGACGTTCAGGTTCGAACCCGCGAATGGGTGGACGCGCGCGATGCGCTGAAGTCGGCCCAGGAAAACCTGGAGACCGTACGTCGTGAACATCGCGCGCTCGAACTGGAACGATCTGCATGGGAGCGATCGCGCCGCCTGGCACCGATCGTCACGCGCCTCGATCGTCTTCAGTCGGACATTGACGTGCTCGGCGACACGCGAGACTTTCCCGCAGGCGCCAGGAAGACGCTGGCGACGGGTATCGCCGACATGGAGAAGGCCATCAGCCTCGTCAAGACGCGTGAGCGCGACGTGAGCGATCGTCAGGAACAACTCGATGCAGTCGAGGTTGACGCTGACGCGCTGGCCCATGCGAGCGGAATTGACCGCCTGAGCCGACTGTGCGCCCTATACGAGAGCCATGCTGCAGACATCGTGCTCCGCCGTTCGGAGGCCAGTCACTGGCTTGCGGCGGCGATCGAGCGTGGTGTCGAGTTCGGGTGTGGCGATGCAGAAGACATGTTGCGCTCGCGGCTTCCGCAAGAGAGGATTCTGCGGGCGATTGACTCGCTGCTCAAGGAGAGAGGTGCCTTGCTCGCCGACAAGCGAGCCGCCGAGGATGGCGAGCGGGACCGCATTGCAGCCCTCGACGAATTGCGCAAGGAGTTGGAAGAGCTTCCTGAGCGCGATGCCGATCCGCGCCTGGTCGAAGCATTGGAGCAGGCGCTACCCTACAAGGCCAGCGAGGCCCGGCAAGACGGGCTGCGCGGCGCGGTCGCTACGGCGCTGGCCGAGGCGCAGCGCAACATGGTGGCATTGGGCCGACCAGCCTTTACTGAGGACGACCTACGGACGATGCAGGTGCCATCGCCGGAGCGAGTGTCCGCTATGCGATCGGAGCGCCAGGGCATCGCGCAAGCGCGCGACGTGGCTCGTCAGCTGATGGAGCAACACGCCGAAAGCGCGTCGCAGCTCGAACTCAGGATCAACCAATTCGCAAGATCCCACAAGATCGTCACGTCAACGGATGTTCACGGGGCGCGCCAAGAGCGCGACGAAGCATGGGGCGCGATCAAGTCCGGCGTTCACACGTTGGCTGTCGGTGCACCGCGGCTCGACGCCACGCTTCGGCTGGCCGATCAACTGGTCGACGCTCACACGCTTTCGGAGGCCGATGGTGCCAGCCTTCAGTCGATGAGAGACCAACTGGAGGTGGCACTCAGCGACGAAGGTCGCGAGCGGCGCGTGCTCGAAGAGCGCGAGGGGGAACTCTCCCGCGTCAATGCGCAATGGGAAGCTCAGGCGAGCGCCCTGGGGCTTGCCGGTCTCTTGTTGGACGACCTTTCCCAGTGGCTTGCGAAGCGAGACAAGGCGCTGCTGGCGGCAGACACCTTGGAGCAGAAGCGTCAAGAGCTTGCCCACGAGTGCGAGTGCGCCGCGAAGGCGCAGCAAACGGTGAGCGAGGCGCTGACGAAGGCGGGGTTTGAGACGCCGGTCGCTTCCGGTCTCGCCGCCATGTGTGCAGCGATCGAAGAACATCTTCAGAAGGTCGACAGGACGCGCACCAGACGCGAGACAGTGGTGCAGCAGATCCGAGCGGCGGACACCGCGCTGAAGACCGCTGCGATGATGAGAGAGGCTAAGGGCAAGGCCGTCGACGACTGGGGCTCGAGGTGGAACGAGCTCCTCGTGAAGGCACATCTCGGCAACCAGGTCGACGACGTTTCGGAAGCCGAGGCGGCCATTGAAGCGGCGGCGTTCATTCGGCAGAGCCTCGGCCGGATCGATGCCCACCGGGCTGAGCGTATCCAGCCCATGGAGGCGGATCTGCAGGCGCTTCAACAAGTCGCCGAAGGGCTCGTCGATGCATTGGTGCCGGACCAACAGGGAGCGAACCCCGAGGCCCTGTCACGCACCCTGGGGGCGCGGTTGGAACAGGCCAAGCGTCAATCGCTAAGGAAGGATCAGGCCCAGGAATCGCTCGATGGCGCCGAGCGCCAGCTCTCCGAGGCCAGGACGGCGCTGGATCAGGCAAAGGCGCGACTGCAGCCGCTGATGCGCTGCGCAGAGGTCGAGGATCCCCTGGATGCTGTGCCACTCGTCGACCGTGCGGAGAAGAAGAGCGAGCTTCTCGCTGAGCTGAAAGGTGTGCGAGCCGAACTGGAAGCATCGGCCGACGGCATGACGCTGGAGCAGGCGCGTGCCGGACTCGCCGACCATCCGGTCGCTCATGCTGAGGAACGCATGCTGACCATCCGGGATCGGCTGGAGCATCTCGCCCAATCGATGGTGGTCCTGGCGCAGGACGAACTCAAGGCGAAGCAGGGGTTCGACCCGATCGATGGTGGCGCCAAGGCCGCGGTCGCTGAATCGCAGAAGCAGGAGGCACTCTCGGAGATGGCGGAGGCTGCCGAGGAGTACCTCCACCTCGCTACGGCGGGCACGCTGCTGCAGTGGGCCGTCGACCGATACCGGGATCGAAAACAGGGCCCGCTCCTGCAGCGCGCGAGCGCGATCTTCCAGGGTCTCACCAGAGGTTCGTTCGAGAAGCTTCGTGTCGACTACGAGTCGACACCGCCTGCGCTATTGGCGTATCGGCCAGAGAACCAGGCGGTCAAGGTCTCAGGCCTGAGTGATGGCACACGGGACCAGTTGTTCCTCGCGCTACGGATCGCTGCGCTGGAACTCCAGGCGGATCAGGGGACGCCGGTGCCGTTCATCGCGGACGATCTGTTCATCAACTTTGACGATGCCCGCTCGGCGGCGGGCCTGCAGGCTCTGCATGCGCTGGCTGCCAAGACTCAGGTCATCTTCCTGACCCACCAAGAGCATCTGCTCCCGGTCGTGCGGTCACTGTTCCCTGAGGCGAGCAGCGAAATCCTCACGGCGGATGCGTCCGGATCGGCTCTGCATGGCGAGGACCATGAGGTCGCGATCCCCGCCGAGTTGCAATTGACATGACGGCCACGGTGACCAGCGCCGGGAGCCGGCCTGTGCTCATCAATAGTTGCACCCTCGAACCTCTGCAGCCTCTGACTTAAGTGGAATCCGAGATTACAGCCTCAAGCGCATCAATGGCGTCATCGTTGACCTTGTCTTTGGACCCCTTGGGCGACCAAGGGCGGTACTCGACCAGGGACGGCGCGCGCTCGATAGCGCCAAGCGGCTCGATGCCCATCGCCGTCAGGCGGTCGAGCAACTCCTGCAGCACGTCGTCCTTGCGCATTGACCAAGTGGATGCGAAGCAGCGCCAGAACGTCCATCCTGCGCGCTCCAAGACGCGTTGGCGGCTCATGTCGGCCGCCCAGCGGTCAGGCCCATGGAACTCGTCGCCGTCGCACTCGATGGCGAGCCGCGCGTCGTCCGTGCCTTCGACGACCATGTCGATTCGGAACGAGCCCGCCTTGACCTGCGGCACGACGCGGTAGCCCCGGCTGAAAAGCGCCGTGTACACGTCCTTTTCGAACCCAGATTCGCACTCATCAATGAGGCTCTTGGCCTCGTCGACGCTGCCATCCATCGGCTTGCTGAAGTGCGACAACAGTCCACGCCGAAGGTCCAGGTGCGAGAGGTCCGTGAGCTGGACCGAACGCACAAGGTACATGCGGTCCCGCGCTCGGCTCGCGGCCACGTTGAAGCGTTGTTCAAACATGTTCCCTGACAGTGCCCGGCAGTTGGTCGGGTCTGCCACCATCGACAAGAACATGATGTCGCGTTCGCTCCCCTGAAACAGCCGCGCGTCACCGCAGTCAAATCGCCGGCGCATCAGCTCCATCGCGTCGACTCGCGAACGAACCAGCGCGTCGATGCGCTTGGCCTGTTCTGGGCCCAGCAAGGAGACGACGCCGATCGTGCGACCGGCGAACTTCGGGTCGGACAGAAGCGCCTCGATTTCCTCGGCAATCGCCAGCGCCTCGCTCTGGTTCTCGTCCTTCACGCCGCGCATGCCGCCCGATACGTGGATGTCGACAAGCGGCGGGTCAATGCGCTCGGAAGCCTTCGGAATACGCAGCGGCTGGATGAAGCCGTCGTAGAAGGTGTTGCTGTACGCGATGATGGGTGGCACGCAGCGGAAGTGCTCGCGTAGCATGACCTTCTGCGCTGCGAACACCGTGGAAGCGATGTCGTACAGAGATTTTTCCGGCGTCAGAACTGCCGAGTACGGCTGGTCGCCGAGGAAGCGGTCCTTCAGCTCCTGAATGCGTACCGAAGAGATGAAACCACCGTCCGGCGAGACCTGCTTGTCATCGCCAACAACCAGAATCTTCTTGCCGCGCAGCACTGCGGGCAGTGCCCACAGGTCCGACTGGCTGGCCTCGTCGACGATGACCAGGTCGAAGCATCCGAGCTGCGCCGGGAGCGTTTCCGACACCTTGGCATGGCTCATGACCCAGCAGGGCACGGCACCTTGGGCATCGTTCATGGCCTTCTGCGCATCCCGCCGATGTCGGGTGGCGTTCGGGCCTGTTCCTTGGCCAATTCGGCGCACTGCTGTTCGGTAGGTCTCGAGGGCGGACAGCACCTTGGGCGAAGCACCCAGCTTCGTCGACAGCCACGCTGCTTTCGACACCAGGTCCTCGTACAGCCGTGCGAGGCCCGCTTCTAGGTCGCGCCGGCGTGCGGCCAACGTGCGCAACTCTTCGCGCGCCTCGATGGTCTCTAGGTGTGCTTTCACGCGGGCCCAGTTCCACGCGTCTCGCCAGCTGACAGGGAACGCTGCATCCTCACCGGACGAGCTCACCGCCTCGCTGCGAACCCTGGCCGCCAACTTCGCACCACCAGCCCGTTCCAGTCGTGCGGCGAGCTCGTTGACGACGCCTACGTCGTGGACGAGTCCTTCAACGCGGCGGACTTCGCTCACCAGTTCGGCGTACCCCGCGACGATGCGCTCGACCTGCACCGTGTTGCTGCCAAGTTCACGCTCAACGAACTTGCGCAGCAGAACGGAAATCGGTCCGGCCGTGCCGGCGAGCTTTTCCTGCAAAGTGGCGAGCTGCGTTGCCGCTTGAGCCAGTTCCGCGCGGGTCAAATGACTGCGCAGGTGTTGCCGGACCTCGTTGAGCTGCGTGGATGTACCGCGGAGTTGTTGGACAGGCGGCTTTGCGAAGACACGTTCCGCAAGTGCCGGCAAATGTGCGTCATGGTCGGTGGCGAGCCGATGCGCCTTGCGCGCATCGACCGACACCAGTTCGATTTGGCGCAACGATGCGACGCCGCCCTTCACCTTGGGTACGGACAACAGCTCAGCGAACTCGTTCCAGCGGACGCTGAAGGAGAGCACCTGCTCGTGAAGGCGGGTGTAACGCTGAACGTGCTTCCAGTCGTCAGCCGACGCCGGCGAAAGCCCTGCCACCTTGATGGCGCCGACCTGCTCCTTCACGTCGCCACCGCCGAAGCTCATCAGTCCGAACGGCTTGCCGGACTGGGCCGCGCGCCCGACGGCTTCTCGCGCCTTCAACGACGCAAGCGCGGGTTCGGGAACTTCGACCGGTCGCTTCAGAAACTCGGCACGCGCTTGGATGAGAGAGTCAATCTCGCCGAACAGGGCCTCCAGCGCCTGCCGTTCGCTGACGAAAGAAGGCTGACCACACTTCTTCCGAAGCTCAGCGGTCCAAGCGTCGCCGGTATCCTCAAGCTCCTTCGCCAACGCCGTTGCGGCCTCGATTTGGGCGAGCATCTTTCGCGCTTCGGCCAGCACCTCGGGCGTTGCCGCCAGCAATGCGAGCAGGCCGCCATTGGCTTCTGCCGCTTCAATGTCGCGCATGCCCACCAAGACTTCGTGCAGGCGCCCTACATCGGAAGCAGGAAGCAGGGCCGCGCTCGACGGAATGCGTGATGAC
This sequence comes from Rhizobacter sp., assembly GCA_021153565.1. Lineage (GTDB taxonomy): Bacteria > Pseudomonadota > Gammaproteobacteria > Burkholderiales > Burkholderiaceae_C > Albitalea. The sequence goes on along the minus strand of JAJKJU010000229.1, from coordinate 8,263 downwards.
GCATAGGCCAAGTCCTTGCCGAGGCGGCGTCGCGCTTCCCGCAACTGCGCAGCCTCAGCGCCGTTCAGCGGGGGGGCATGGGCGGGGTCGAGCGAGAGTTCGTCCTCAAACCACGCGTGCTTCTCGGCGCCGGCAAGGACCAGTTCGGCCATCTTTTGCGCCCGCATCTCGATGCCATCGACTTCCATGTCCGAGAGCTGCGAATTGGCGATTTCATCGACTCGCCTGTCGATGGTGGAGAGCTCCACGTGCGCGCGCTCGATGGCGCTGTGGTCGATGCGAATCTGCTCGCGCACCACCTCGGGATTCAGCTGCGAAACGTTGTGAATGATGGCTTCGATGGAGGACTGGAACTGGCGCATGCCTTCGCGGTCGCCCGACAGCAGCGCAACCGTCAGCGGCTGCACCTCCTTTGGAATCTTGGACTGCAGCACCTCGAGCGCCTGTTCACCCTTCGCGGTGACGAGCACCTTCCGACCTGTCGCCAAGTAGTGACAGACGATGTTCGCGATGGTGTGGGTCTTGCCGGTTCCTGGTGGCCCTTGCACTGCGACACCGTTCGAGCGTTCGAGCTGCTCGACGATGGTCACTTGCTCGTGGTTGTACGGAAGCGGAAAGAACAGCTCCCGAACTTCTCCGTTGCCGCCGGTTCCGCCCGAGATTCCCGACAGTCCTCGGAAAGTCACTGCCTCGTAGCCCACGGCTTCGTCTGCTGGCGGCGTCACGAGAGCCAGCGGACCCAGCGGGATTTCAACGCCGGCACCGAGACGTCCTTTCAGGCGCTCGATGTCTTCGTGCAGGTAGTTGTTCGACCGCGGCCGCGCGAGGATGACCCACGCATCCGAAATCAGAAGGTCGTCGCCGGGAGAGGGAAATGCCGTTGCGTCTGGCGTGAATCGTCCCTTGTTGTGAAGATTGCCGGCAATGAGCTTGAGCAAGTGTTCGTAGCTTCCCGGGTCGAACGGGTTCACGGGCCTGTCGGCGCTCCGTGTCAGCGCGTCTCGGGCCGCCTTCTCGACGTCAGCCGTGCTCGGAAGGACACACGCGGCGAAAGCATCGAACTCGAACTGAGGGTCCACGGCGCGCGGTCGCAGTTCGATTGCCAGCGTTTTCTCGTCCAGCGCGAGTTCGACGGCCTGGGTGAGCAGCGGATACTGGAAGTCGACCATCGAAGTGCTGGTGCGCTCTTCGTAGCTCAGCTTCCATGCAGCCACGCCAATGCCCCACACCAACTCGTGAGGCTTGGCTGTCTCTTCTGATTCCAGCTGGTGCTTGATGGCGAACAGGTCGCCGTACAGGCTGATGGTTTTGCGACGGGGTTTCTCGCCTTCAGCCCAAGCGGTCCAGAGCGGGACGTAGTCGGCGATCAAGCGCTGCACGGTTGCGCGGAACTGAGCCTCGAAAGCCTGCCTCTCAGTCGCGCTCTCAGGCGCTGGCTTCGACTGCAGCGCCTGCGTCAGCCGTTGTTTGAGGACCGCTTCGTCAATGCGAGGTGCCGGTCCGTTTGGGTCGTCGCTGACGACAATGACGTCCTTCCACCGGTCATCGGACAGGACGGGTGGTGACTGCGCCTCAAGCCGCGCAATCCGCAGCCAGGTGTGGTCGCCTTCGACCTTGATGTCGAAATCGACGCCAGGCAGTCCCTGCAGGTCAGACTTGCCTTTGATGAAGCCCTTGTGGGTCGACAGCTTGAAGCCGCGGGGGTCGATGTCCTTGTCTTGCTCCAGCACGTAGTCGAGCAGCTGGCTCAGTAGTTGACGGGCGCTCATCGCGTCCCCTCCTTTGTTGTCTTCCTGGTCGCTGGCTCCATCGGCAGAACCCCGAGCTGGCGACAGTGGTCGAACAGCAACTTCTCCAACAGGTTGGTGAGGCTGCGCTGCTCGCGAGCAGCGGCGACCTCGAGCAATTGCTTGAACTCCGGAGTGACTCTGAAGCTGATCGATACCGTCTTTTCCGCTCGCATCTGATTTCACGTAGCTGTATAGAGGACCACCATACATGCCGTTGTCTGATGCCACAAGCCCGCAATTGAAATACTGAGCGCACGAAACGTGCTTCGACGACCGATGGTCACCTGTTGCCAAAACGAATCTGGGGGAAGGTCGCACACGGCCCCGAATTGCGAATTCGTTTCGGTCGGCGTCTGCTGAGAAGCATCGGCGGACGATGCCATTCTCATCACACCGCAGTTCCTGATCCAGGCCGACATCGACGCACACCATCTGTCAAACGCCACCTTGCGTTGGGGGCCGAATGACTGGAAGCTGGGATACGACGCATGTGGTCCGGCGCCCATTAGCTCCTTCGATGTGCTCGACGCTATCCTGACGCGTCTGGCGGATCGACACTTGTTCATCGGGCTGCGCGCGGTAGTGATCGCGGGGCACTCCTCAGGCGGCCAACTGGTGCAGCGCTACGCCGCGGTCGGGCACGGACAGGGGCCGTTGCTGCGGCAGGGAGTGCACCTGCGCTATGTGGTCGCCAACCCGTCTTCCTACCTCTATTTCACGTCCGACCGACCGATCGATGTAAACCGGCGCACCGATGGAACGACGATACCTTGCCCAAAGGCGAACCGCTGGGAGTACGGGCTCGACGGCGGCCCGCCTTCCTACGTCTCCCAACCGGTCGATCCGCAGGCACTCGAGCGCGACTCCTTGCGCGCGATGTCGTCTATTTGCTCGGGACATCCGACAACGATCCAGCGCACTATCAACTCGACTGCTCATGTGCGGCCGAGGCCCAGGGAGCCACCCGTTTCGACAGGGGAACTCGCTACTTTTCCTACCTGTCGTCGCGCCCACACGGTGAATGGACGCAACGGCTTTTGGAGGTGCCCGGTATCGGACATCACAGCCCCCAGATGCTCTCCTCGGTCTGTGGCCGTGCTGCCTTGTTCGACCAGGAGGGCTGCACGCCGGGACCGACGCCGAGGCCTGCGGCTGACCGGTAGGGCCGCTGCTACGCCGGCTCTTGCAGATACCGAGCCGCCATCATCCTCAGTGGGCGTCCCGCGGTGCTCCCATCTCCTCGTCCCCGCGCACCGGAGTACTCAGCCAAGCCGGTAACTCCTTGAGGAACGCGTCGCGCGCACGGAGGCCCGCTCCGCCGTCTTGCTGCTCGTCGTCCTGAATCAGCCGGGCGAACACGCGCGTTCGGCCCGCTTTCGTGGCCCAGCCGACGAACCAGCCCCATCCGTGTACAACATCGTCGTGGCCGAGCGCGGTCGTCGGAAATCCGGTACCCGTCTTGCCATGAACGATCCAACCGTCCTGCCGCCGCACGACCTCTGTGATCTCACTTGTACGCGCGAAGGCGGAGGTGGCAACCGGCAGTCGACCGTTCACCAACTTTTCCAGAAATGTCACCTGCTCGCGCGGCGAGATGCGCAGCGACGAGTCGATCCAGGCATGCATGAGACCGTCGGGATGCAGCGGATCACCGGCCATGTCGCGATTGCCATAGTCAAAGAGGTCGACGTATTGCTGCACGCGGATCGCGCCGAGCGCGCGCGTGACTCGCTGTGAATACCAGACCACGGAGTAATGAAACCAGTGCGCCGGATCCGTAGGCTGCAGCCAGTTCTCGCCACCCCAGTCTGGCTCGCCCGCCTGATGCTCGAAGACGGGCGCATGCGCGTCTTCCAGTACCCCGGCATCGAAACCCATCAGGCTAATCGCGATCTTGAAGGTGGAGGCGGGCGTCACCCGCGTGGTGCAATCGCCGGTTCGCACAATCTCCCTGTGCGACTCTGCGTCTGTAACGAGAGTGCAGACGACGTGTGCGTGTGCGGAGAGAGAAACGCTGTGCAGAAGGACGGCGAGGCAGGCGGCGGCCAGCGATCTGTTTGAACACGAATGCAAGTGAAACTCCAAAGAGATGGCAGCATATCGTTACTCACCGTGCCAGTTGCCTGAGTACCCCGTAATCGCCGCGGAGGGCTGCTGGCCAGAGCTGACGGGCCGCTCCCGGGCGATGATGGGCAGCGCAAGTTGGCCGGCCACCACGCCTGCGAAGAGCATGGCCGCGCCTGTTGACTGGGAGACTGCCGTCAAAGTAGCAGCGTTTGAAATCGATGGCGGACTGCTTCGAGGGCCTGCCTTCCCACAGCCCAGATGTTGTTGCCGCTCAGGTCGAGCGAGGTGATCGAGGTGTTGGCCGACAGAGCCGGGGTGCCCTCAAGAAACGGAAATTTCTGCACGTTAAGCCGCGGCGACGTGATGCGCCGCTTCTTCCTGCAGGCTGCGACGGTGCTTGAGAAGCGCAACCCCCTGGTCGCGGAAAAGCTGCGCCGTGCGAGTCCACACTTGGTGCGGCAAGACAAATGCTCGAACTGCTCGAGCGTCAAACTCGTCGTATCCATTGCCATTGCTGGGTTCTCTGCACTTCGACAGTCCAAACGGTCGGATTCTGGACGCCTCGAGTATCGGTCGGCAAAACCCAGCATCGGCGCGCCTTGCAGACGAATTCGCTCGTTCAGGAAACCCGCAACGAGTTGAGAGCAACCAGGCTCTGTGTCACCCCTGGCTGCAAGGCAGCGCCGGGTAGTGCCCCGCCTTCGCATTCGCGTACATAACTTCGCAACGAGACCCCCTCGGCCCGGGTGGGCGAGAGCAAACTGAATCTGTCGCCACCAATACACCTATTGAAACGACGAAGACATGCCTTTAGTCGCAAGTCCAATCAGCGTGGTCGAAATCAATCATCAAGCAACTTTGGAGCACGAAATGAGCAAACTGATCAAGCGTCTTATCGTTATTTCCGCCGCCTTCGTTCCCGCCTTCGCTGCCATGCAGGTTCAAGCCGCTACGCACCACAAGGCAACTGTGAGATTCGTTACCGGCAATGGTGCGAATCACATGGTTTGCGGGTACGTTTTTTTTAAGGGAGGGTACAAAGTCATTGCATTGCCGGCCCACGCTCCTGTGAAAGAGGTGTATAGCTTCACGAATTGGGTTGGCACGCCGTTTACCACCAGGTTCTCCGATGATTGCTATGCGAAGGCGACTCCGTACAAGAACTACCTCATCCAGGGCAATAGAACCCTGACTGGGTTCTAGTAGGTTCCCGGCGGCTCCTCTCGTGATCGCGCTGCCATGGCCCTTAGGCCATGCCGCGGCGATGGCCAGGACACGATCGTTGAGAGCGGTCCGAACTACTACGGCGACACGCTGAACTTCGGCGCCGACATCGCGGCCTCTGACGTGAGCGCAGTACGCTCAGGCTCAGACCTGATCTTCAAGCTGGCCAACAGCAGCGATCAGATCACGGTGAAGAACTGGTTCAACAACAGCTCGGGCTACAACCAGATCGAGCAGGTGAAGTTTGCCGACGGCACGACGTGGAGCAGCGCTCAGGTCAACGCACAGGCGCTGGAGGTCTTCGGCACCGATGCGAACGACGTGCTCCACCGGCGTGAGTGCCTTTGCCGACGTGCTGCGCGGCGGTGCCGGCAACGACACGCTGAACGCGGTGGGCGGTGGCGACACGCTCGACGGCGGTGCGGGTAACGACACCCTCAACGCCGACTACCATGGCGGTGGATCCACCTTCATCGGCGGTGCCGGTAACGACGTGAGCAACGGCTCATACTACGGCGACACCTACGTGTTCAACCGCGGCGATGGCCAGGACTCGATCGTCGAGAGCGGTCCGAACTACTACGGCGACACGCTGAGTCTTGGTTCTGAGGTCTCGTCGGATCAGTTGTGGTCCAGACATGTAGGCAACGACCTTCAACTCAACCTGATTGGAACTTCAGACACCATCACAATTGCCGACTGGTACTCCGGCACATACCACCACGTAGAGCAGTTCAAAACAGCGGGTGATGGCAAGGTGTTGCTCGACAGTGACGTGATAGCTTGGTCGACGCGATGGCAGCCTTTGCGCCGCCGGGAGCCGGCCAAACGACGTTGCCTTCAGACTATCAGCAGACACTTCTGCCCGTGATTACTTCAGCGTGGCACGGTGGCTGAACCAGTGGCTGAACCGTAGATTCAGGACAGCGAGCGGCTCCGCCCGTCCGCTGTCCTGAAGCCAACACTGCGATGGAGAAGGCACACGAATCAGCGGGGATGGCGGCTTTGCGGCGACCAATCGAGTCAAGCGAATGTCGCCTATGGGGCGGCAGCGCCAGTTCGTGATCATTGGATGCAGCCGGTCGCCGCCCCGAAATTGTCGCGATCGTCGGTCGCCAGCGCGAACGACCGCTGTCACCGTCACGCACTTTCTTGGCCTCGTCGCCGGAGGTCAGGTTCCAAGGTGGACCGGTCGTTCACTGAAAAAGCTGCCACCGGCTGCAATGGGTCGATACCGCGAGCTCGCGACTTTCGGATGCAGTCGTTCACACGCGCTCTCGGCACGCTCCTCGGTTGTGAGCGCCGAACGAACACTGTCGCCGAACTCGGTTCTCCCAGACGGAGTCGGCGAAGGTCAAGTTGTGGGTGGACCGGTCGTTCGCCGAGAACGGCCGCGTAGGTCAGCTTTGCGCAGCCGGCGTCATTCAGCTGCCCGAGGTTGAACGTCTGCAAACAGGTCTGCCGCGGACATCGACCGTCCCAGCGCACCGCGGCCAATGACGAGTTCGCGCTGGCCGAGCCTACTGCCGCCGTACCGGCGTCTCGACATAGCTGTCCGGCCGGTGCTTGCGGATCAGCAGGTTCGTCACGTCCCACTGCGCGCCGGCGTCCAGCGGCGTCAGGTAGTGCACCTCGCCGCCGCTTTGCACGGCAATGGGCACGCCGTTCTCGAACAGCAGGCGGCTGCCGGGCAGCCGCGGCACTTTTTCGCCGGGGGTGAGGGCGAACACAGCCTGCAGACCGATCAGCTGTCCTTAAGTTGTTGACGCGTAAGATGTTCTCGGCCCGCGGTCGCAAAGCGCCGGTCTGCAGAGATCAGGTCATCTGACCTTCTGGTGCAACCGCTCTCGCGCGGAGGGTGCGACCGCGTCGGACGCGAACCACTCGGTGGTGGTCGCAAGCAATAACTGCTCGGCGCTGGGGAGCATCAGCGACAGCGCAACCAGCAGCCGGGTGCGCAGCGCGTGGCCGTCGTTCCACCAGACGGCGTGGGCGTTGTTTGAACAGAGCGTTGCCATGGCCTTCACAAGACGCCCTCGACTGTGCGAGACATCGACCGCAACGCGCTCCACGGCAACAGGCGCCACAGTGGCCACAACCAGGCCAGCGGAATCACACCGCGCAGCAGAACGCCGTAGTTCAAAGACGAGGGGTGTGGAAAATAGTCTGATTTGAGGGCCACGAGATGGCGAAATCCCATGCGGTGGTAATAGCGCAATTGCGGGTCGCGCGGTAGGCCGCGTTTGCGCTGCAGAACATAGTGTTGAACCGTGAGTTGCGGGTCGCTCAGCATGGCCTGCTTCAAGCCAGGAATGGGTGAGCCGAGATAGATGTCGCGCCAGCCTTGCTTCAGCGCGTGGGGCCAGAAAAACTGGATCATCCCCCAGGCACCTCGCGGGTCCACGCTGGTCAGGCTGATGCCAAGCAGGCTGCGGGTGCTCTCGAATGTGGCCGAGCCCAGATCGGCCACATCGGCCCATTGCCGCATACGGCCCAGATCGTCGCGGTGAATGGGCCGCATGAACAGCGACGACACGGCCTCGCCGGTGTGGCTACAAAAGCTGCCCACGCACAAACCGGGGTAGGTGAGGATACGCTGCCGCAGTGATGGCTCATCGGCTGCTTGCTCAGGGCTCCATTGGCGGGCTTCCAGGCGCAGCAGCGACGGGATGTCTTGCAGGGCGAGAAAGCGCGCCTGAAAGGGCTGCGTCGGAGCGGGCCTGCGGGTTTGGGGGTCTGCCGATGATGAGCCATCGACCAGCAGGGAAACACTCATTGGGAATGCCGTTGCGTGGTGAAACCAAGCCGGAGATGCTCTCAGGCATGTGTGACGCGCTCGTGACCTTTCTCAAAGCCCCCAGTGGAGGGCGTCAAGCAGCGTGGCCGGTCGGACTTCCTGACTGTTGGCGCCGATCGGAAAGTGAGCCACGCCGCCGACGTTCTCGTGAGCCACCGGAAGGTACGGCTCCGCCAACAATGGAGCCGTCTCTGGGAGCGTCGGGGCGGCTCACTGCAACATCGGCACTCCGCCCGCACATGGCTCAATCCGGCGTCGGCATCAACACCAAACCCACGTAAAGCGCTGTACGACTTCATCGCCACCGAGGTACAGCTGCGCGAGCACGAAGATGTGCGGCGCATCCGCCCCATGCGGGTGGCGCTGCAGAATCAGCGCGACAGCT
>JAJKJU010000228.1 GCA_021153565.1 Rhizobacter sp. | reverse complement strand
TCTCCCCCGGCGGGGGGAGAGGGTTGGGGTGAGGGGTCTCTCAAAAATCACCCCCATCTCCCCTGATGCATCTGAAATTCACATCGATTTCGGTCGAAAACATCACTGCAAAAGAATGTCGTCAAAGCCAGTAAAGACGCGCAACTTTCCGCGCGTCCAGCGTGCGTAAAGGTCAGCCCAGAGAGGGATCAGATTCCCTTGGGTCAATCTCTGCCGCGCGTCAATCTGCGCGCTGCCGAGCGCCAATCACAAGGGCATCGGTGCCGTGTTCTTGCGACGCTTGCGGGTGAGCTCCGGCTTCAGCAGGCTACGGATGCGCGTTCTCCTCGCCGTGACCACCGCTGCTTCTGCGCAAGCATCGACATTGAGCTCCGACTCCGATACTGCGCCCTGTTCGCTCGGAGAGAAGCCGACTTCTTGCTCGAGGCTGTAGCGTGGCGGCCAGTTCTTCAACATCGAGCGGCGAAGCAGTGCCACGCCGGTGGGGCTGAAGGTGCGCTCCAGCACGTGGGTGATGAGGTGGCGATTGACCTTCTCGGTGATGATCAAGGTCGAGCAGCGCGTGCCGTAGGCTGCGTCGGGCGTGCGGATGAAAGCCGGGGACAGACGGCGTTCCCATTCCAGCGGCACACCGGTGTCAGGCAGGTGGTCATCGTCGGCCTCGGTCCGGTCGGCGAGCGCTTCGAACAATTGCGCCGACAAGGCATCGACAGACTGTGCCGAATCGAGTTCTTGCTGCAGGTGGGCCTTCAAGGCTTCGACCTTCGGCCAGGGGGTGTTCAGCTCCGCATTCGACAGGCCATGAATGCCACGATCCAGTCGCACAGGAAACCTCCCGCCATTGGCCGCCCAGAAACATTCGCCCTGGCGGAAATCGAAAGCGATCAGGTTGAAGCCGTTGTAGCCGCACAAGGCCGAGCGCATCCAGAAGCGATCGGTGCGTTCCTTGCCCGAGAGCCAGTCCGGCACGATGCGTCCGCGTGAGGGCGAATTGGTCTCGTTGCGCTTGGGGGTGCGGATGTTGGTGACCAGTGCGAGGCGCCCTTCGGCGGTCAGGCCCAACCAGGTTCCACCCGATTCGAGGTCGCGGCCGCTCAAGATGGCGGGGCCGCCTGAATCCGGTGTCCACCACGCGAGGCGCGCAGACGGTCGCCTGAAGAATTCGTCGCGGTTCGATGCGATGACGAGCGGGAATCGGCGGCTGTGGTCGATGGCGAGTGCTACGAGACACATGGAACGAAGACTTCGATGTGGCGAGTGCCCACGATGAAAGGCGCAAGCACGGCGGCTTCGGCCTCTATCTCTGCTTGGAGTCCAGGCGATATGCCGCCGGAGTCCGGGGACGAATAGATTTCCATCCAGGTTTGCTGATCGTTCGGCGTGGTGCCGGGTTCATCGGGGCGGCGCAATAGACGCGCCGCGAGTGTTGGAAATCGGGTGCGCAGGCGGTACTGCATGGCCTGCGCGGCATCGAGTGCGAAAGCCGCACTTGATGCTTCGATTCGATAGTAGATGAACAGCTCGCGCATGGTGCTGGCGCTTTAGTGAACTCTTGCCCGCGGACGGCGATTCCGAAGAATCAGAGGCTGAGAATTTTTCGATCAAGCCCGCTCATCACGCCAAAAGACTCCTGCTCGTCGTTGCAAATGCTCGCCATAGCACGAGCTATGGCTGCGCTTTGCGCCTAGATCAGGCGCCTTTTGACGTGCTGCTCGGTCACGCTCGAAATACTCTCAGCCTCTCAGACGGCCGCGTTGGAATCGACCGGCACTTCATAGGGCAGTTCGCGGCGGTGCAACAAGGGTCCATCGGGGGCCCCAATGTGCAAGCTGCCGCGGTCCAGTGAGCTGAGCTTGACTTCGACCAAGGCGCTGAAACCTGCCCCTTCTGGACGCTGTGCGGCGTTGGCCACGAGGCCGGCCGGCTGACCCGGATCCTCGCTGTGAAAGACTTCCTGACCTGCGCTCGCCGTGGAGTCCACGTCGAAGAGAAACATGCGGCGCTTGACCGTGCCGCGGTACTGCGCGCGCGCCACGATTTCCTGCCCGGGATAGCAGCCCTTCTGGAAGTTCACGCCGCCCACCAGTTCGAAGTTCAGCATTTGGGGCACGAATTGCTCGACAGTGGCGCCTTCGATGGTCGGCACGCCGCTTTGGACTTCCAGCCATTGCCAGGTCTCAAGCGGCAAGGTGTCCGAGGAAGCGACGCAGGGCGATGCGATCAAGGCGCGCACGACACCGGCCGCATCCGGCAGGCGAACGACCTGTCCGCCTTCGGCATCGCGCTTGCCCCATGTCGGGAGGTCCGCGACTGCTGCTTTGTCGCCTATCACGCCGAACAAAGGCACTTCGGACGTTGCGTCGCTCAACTTGCATTTCGATCGCAGGACGAACATGCTCAATCGCTTCAAGGTTGCCGGAAGGACGCCCGCATGACAGGCCAGCAGGATCTCATCCGGCGCTGCCTTCCAAGCGATGAAGCTCGCAAGCAAGCGCCCCTTGGCCGAGCAATACCCGGCCAGTCGGGCCTGCCCCATGCCGAGATGGGCGAAGTCATTGGTGAGTTGGCCATGGAGAAAGCTGGCGGCGTCGGCGCCCGAGGCACGGATGACGCCCCACGGTGCAAGGCGAACAGCGCCTTTGGTCGAGGAGGAGAGGGTGCTCATGCGGCGATTATCATTCCCGCCCACCTTTCGTTGCCCTGCAAGGGTTGTCTCCGTTGATGAAACTTTGGCGCGTTCTCGTCGCTGTCGTCGTGCTCGCTGCTGCCGGTGTGGCTGGCGCCGCCGCATGGTGGCTCAAGCACCCGTTGCCGCTTGCCACCGATTCGGTTGAAGTCGCGGTGGAGCAAGGTACACCTCCACGCGGTATCGCCGAGGCTTGGGTGCAGGCGGGTGTGCAGACCTCGCCGCTATTCCTCTACCAATGGTTCAGGTGGTCCGGCCAGTCGCGCAAGATCCGTGCGGGCAGTTATGAAATCGACCGCAACACCACGCCCGTTCTGCTTCTCGAGAAGATGGTTCGGGGCGATGAGACTCAGGCGTTCGTGCGCATCATCGACGGCTGGACATTCAAGCAGGTGCGTGCGGAACTCGCCAAGGCTGAAAGCCTGAAGCCCACCACCGCCGCCATGAGCGATCTCGACATCATGACCGCGCTGGGCCAACCCGGCGTGCCGGCCGAAGGCCGCTTCTACCCGGACACCTACGCCTACAGCAAGGGCAGCAGCGACATGGCGGTGCTGAAGCGCGCGCACAAGGCAATGCAAAAGCGGCTCGAAGACGCCTGGGCGCAGCGTGCCGCCGACACACCCTTGAAGAGCATCGACGACGCCTTGATCCTCGCCTCCATTGTGGAAAAAGAAACTGGCGTCGACGCCGATCGCGGCAAGGTGGCGAGCGTGTTCGTGAACCGCCTGCGGATCGGCATGCCACTGCAGACCGACCCGACCGTCATCTACGGAATGGGCGACCAATTCGACGGCAACCTGCGCAAGCGCGACCTGACCACCGACGGCCCTTACAACACCTACACCCGCACCGGCCTGCCGCCCACCCCAATCTCCATGCCTGGCAAGGCGTCGATGCTCGCGGCGGTGAAGCCCGAGTCGACCAAGGCCTTGTACTTCGTCTCGCGCGGCGACGGCAGCAGCGAGTTCAGTGACAACCTGGCGGCCCATAACAAGGCCGTGAACCAATACCGGCGAGGAAAACCTTGATGCCTGCGCGTTTCATCAGCTTTGAAGGCATCGACGGGGCGGGCAAGTCCACGCACATCGACGCCGTGGCGAAGCGGCTTCGCGACGGTGGGGCGACGGTGCTGTGCACGCGCGAGCCGGGCGGAACCGAACTGGCGGAAAAACTGCGCGAGTTGGTGCTGCATTCGCCGATGGACGCGTTGACCGAAGGTCTGCTGGTGTTTGCGGCGCGTCGCGATCATTTGCACAAGCTCATCTTGCCGGCGTTGGCGCGCGGTGAGACGGTGCTTTGCGACCGGTTCACCGATGCGACCTTTGCCTACCAGGGAGCGGGGCGCGGGTTCGACACGGCCGTGCTCTCGCAGCTCGAGCAATGGGTGCATGGTCATCTTCAGCCTGACTTGACCATCTGGTTCGACCTGCCGGCCGCCATGGCGGCCGAACGCCGGGCGGCAGCGCGCAAGCCCGATCGCTTCGAGCAGGAGGCGGTCGACTTCTTCGATCTTGTTCGAAGCGGCTACCAGGCGCGCATGAACAGCGCGCCGCAACGCATCGTGCGCATTGACGCCTGCGTGAACAAGGGTGCAGTCTGGTCGCAAATCGTTTCCGCGTTGGAGGCCCGCCAGTGGTAGGCGCCGATGGCGTGCTGCCGCTGCCTTGGCTGGAAGCGCCGCTCACACAGGCGCTCGCAACCCAGCGCGCCCACGCCTTGCTGATTCACGGACCGCAAGGCGTCGGCCAGTGGGAACTGACCTTGACGCTGGCCCAGGCGTGGCTGTGCGAAGCCGCGGCAGGTGCAAGCCAGCGCAAACCCTGCGGCGTGTGCGCAAGTTGCAAGCTGGTGCAGGCGCACTCGCACCCTGATTTGCTTGTGTTGCTGCCAGAGGCACTGCGCGAGCCGCTGGGCTGGACTTCGCAGGACGACGACGGGGGCTCCGAAGAGAAGGCCGGCAAGCGCAAGCCCAGCAAGGAAATCCGCGTTGACGAAGTCCGGCAGGCCATTTCCTTCGCGCAGACCACCTCGGCACGCGGACGCGGCAAGGTCGTGGTCATCCACCCGGCTGAGCGCATGAACGGCGTGTCGGCCAATGCGCTCTTGAAGACGCTCGAAGAGCCGCCAGGCGATGCAAAGCTGCTGTTGAGCTGCGCCGCCCCCGATGCGCTCCTGCCCACCATTCGCAGCCGCTGCCAGGCGGTGTCGCTCGCGCTGCCGGATCCCGCCGCGGCTGCTCGCTGGCTTGCCGAGCACTCGGTGGCGCAGCCGGAGGTCATGCTTGCCGCCACCGGTGGGCAGCCGCAGGACGCGCTGGAATGGGTGAAGGAGGGCATCGACGCTGCGCTCTGGATCGCCCTGCCCAAGCAGGTCGCCCGTGGCGAAGTCGGCACGCTTGCCTCATGGCCGCTGCCGCGTGTCGTCGACATGATGCAAAAGCTTTGCCATGACGTCATGCGCGTTGCGGCTGGCAGCGTGCCGCGCTACTTTCCGGCTTCGTCTCTGCCAAGGGCGCCTGCGCTGGAGTCGCTCACGCTGTGGTCGCGCGAACTCGGGCGCATCGCACGGCAGGCCGAGCATCCGTGGAATCCGGGCTTGTTGGTGGAATCTCTCACGCAACAGGCACGTACGGCGCTTTCTCATCGCCCTTGACGGTCAAGAACCAAGACCCCTTCGATACACTCTCCGGCCATGAACGACCCCATTCCACGCAACGTCCTGCCGACCGCGCCCGCGGCAAGCACGGCGCGGCCGAGCGTGATCCAACTGGTGTTCCGCGAGAAGGGGGCGCTTTATGCGGCCTACATCCCGCTGTTCACCGAAGGCGGTCTGTTCGTTCCGACCACGCGCGAATACCGGCTGGGCGAGGACATCTACCTGCTTCTGTCGCTGCCGGATGATCCGCAGCGCTACCCGGTCGCCGGCAAGGTCTCGTGGATCACGCCGGCCAATGCCTCGGCTGGCAGAACTCAGGGCGTCGGCGTGCGTTTCCCGAACGACGACAAGACGCGTGTTCTGAAGCTGAGAATCGAAGAGATTCTTGGCACGTCGATCTCCTCTTCGAAGCCGACGCAAACCATCTGACTCCCCGCTAAGGCCCGCCGAGGTGGGCCGGGGTGGGGCGATGGACCATGCCTTCAGCCCCCTAGTGTCGCGTCAAGCCACAAATGCCGTCTGCTCGCTTGCTCTCGAAGCGCATTGCGGCGTTGCGCCTCCTCGCCATAGTGACGGCTATGACTCGTCGGCGCGCCTTGCACTGCGCTCCGATAGCGGCGCGATCAACCGACACTTGTGGATTGACGCGACACTAGGCAGCAACGGCTTTCGAAGACGACAGCCCATCCAGATACCATCGACCGATGTACGTCGATTCCCACTGCCATCTCTCCTTCCCCGAACTCATCTCACGGCTCGATGACATCCGAGCCGACATGGCCGCAGCCGATGTCGACCGAGCGCTGTGCATCTGCACCACGCTCGAAGAATTCGACGAGGTCCACGGCCTCGCGACCCGTTTCGACAATTTCTGGGCCAGCGTCGGCGTGCACCCCGACAACGAGGATGTGCGAGAGCCTTCGGTTGACGACCTGGTCATGCTGGCAGCAAAGCCGCGTGTCATCGCCATCGGCGAAACCGGTCTCGACTACTACCGCCTGAACGGTCGCACGATCGCTGACATGGAGTGGCAGCGCGAGCGGTTTCGCGTGCACATTCGCGCCGGCCGCATCACGCGCAAACCCTTGGTCATCCACACCCGCAGCGCCTCCGAAGACACGCTGGCGGTGCTACGCGACGAGGGGGGCGGCGAATCGACGGGCGTCTTTCACTGTTTCACCGAAACCTTGAATGTGGCGCGCGCAGCCCTGGATCTGGGCTTCATGATTTCTTTTTCCGGCATCCTTACCTTCAAGACCGCCGCGGATTTGCGCGAGGTGGCACGCTATGTTCCTTTGGACCGTTGTCTGATCGAAACCGACAGCCCGTATCTGGCGCCGGTGCCGTACCGGGGCAAGACCAATTCGCCTGCTTATGTGCCCTACGTCGCGAAGCAGATTGCCGACTTGAAAGGCATTGGGGTCGAACAGGTTGCACAACAAACCTCAAGTAATTTCGAGAGCTTGTTCGGGCTGCCTCCTCTTGGAAAGATTTCGCTGTGAAGAAGCTCCTCCTTTACTTTGGAAGGTCGGTCTATCTCATTCTTGTTGTTGGAGTTTCTTCGGCATTCGCCGGTGCCTACGACGATTTCTTCAGGGCCGTAGAAATCGACAACGGCTCGGTCGTCCAGGCCCTGCTGCAGCGCGGCTTCGATGCGAATTCACGGGACAACAAGGGGCAAACCGGGCTGTACCTTGCACTGCGAGGCGAGTCTTTCAAAGTCGCCGATGTGCTCATGAAGGCGCCCGGCCTCAACGTGAATGCGCTCAACGCTGCGGGAGAGTCGCCGCTGATGATGGCCGCGCTGAAGGGCCAAGTCGACTGGTCGAAACAGCTGCTCGACCGTGGAGCCACGCTCAACAAGCCCGGCTGGACGCCGCTGCATTACGCTGCGTGCGGGCCGGAAGTGTCGGTCGTCAAGCTGCTGCTGGACCGCGGTGCTTCCATTGATGCGGGCTCGCCCAATGGTTCGACCCCGCTCATGATGGCAGCGCAATATGGCAGCGAGGCAAGTGTCGACCTGCTGCTGGCACGGGGCGCCAAGACCCAGATCAAGAACGATCGCGGCCTGACGGCAGCCGATTTCGCACGCTTGGCCATGCGAGAGGCTCTTGCGAGCAAGCTCGAACGGGCGGTGCAAAAGTTGTAAGTTCTTGTCGGGCAACTTCCTACACAGTTCTTGGCGTGGCACCCACTGCTGCAATCAAGCAGCGAGGTCTACAGTCTTCATATCGGCTCTTCGGCCGTGCAGGAGTCTCGGACCATGGACAAGCCTCTGTTGGTATCCAACCCGTTCGCGCTGATGATGAACCCGGAAGATGTGCTTCATGCAATGCATCACTCGGAACGTTTGAGCCGACTGAGCCGCCGCATCTGCAAGCCGCTGGACAAGCCGCTCTTGCCCAAGGCCGGTCCAGAGGTCGATGCCTTCGACCATGAGGTCGACGACAGCGAAGAGGTGTCCACCCCCGACGAAGATTGATCAGTCTTCGTGCCTCGGATGCATTCCGGGGGCGGCCTTTACGGCGCGCAACTCGAACTCATTTGGAATACGCGGCATTGCGCTGAAGGCTGACCGACCGGGCTGTGACTCATCGACCAACGCCTGCGGCGTATCGAAGTTCATGCAGGCCGTGTGACTTCGACAACCCTCATCTCCACCTTCCCATCCGGGGAACATTCAACGTCAACGCACTCTTCCCGATACGCTGTCAAGAATCGCGACGCCTTGCCGCGTCGGAGTGGAGACGTATCTTGCAAGAGCCGACTTTCCGCAATCTGCTGTATCGCTACTTCTTCTTCGGATGGATGTTCCGCGATGTCACGCAGGGCAACGTCCTTGAGCGCTCTGCAGCGTGGCGACATAACCAATCTCAAGCTCACTGGCTCTTGACGTACATGCGTCGATGGATGTGGTGCGGCGTGCTCCTGTACTGCCTCGGCGGCTTCGTGGAAATGCTCGTCGGCGCGCCCGCACTGTCGGCGGTGTTCTATGTGCCAAGCGCGTTGAGTGTTCCGGTGAATGCGGTGATCGGTGCCGTGTGGCTTGGGTTGAAGGCGCTTCCCGGGCCGTTCTGATCCGGCATTGCAGGTAGCATTCGCGCTATCTCGACTTTTCATTCCAGCTTCGTGACCAGGCCACCAGGGCATTTCTACGCCCCCTTTTGAACGTGTGTGCCGTGCATGGCACCGCATGGAATTCATCGCGATTCCGGCTGCCGTCTTCGGCCGCATGTTCAGTGACAGTCTTGCGGGCATCGCGCCTGCGCGTCGCAGGCCACGCGAGGTGATCGGGTCGTCGGGCTAAGGACATGGCCCGAAACAACTTGCCGTTTTGGGGGTGCTGGGCGGGCGCGCTGCGGCGTTGCTCCTCACTTGTGTGGCTCGCCACACGGCGCTAGTAGCGCCTTGCATCGCATCCCGCCCAGCGCCCCCAAAACGG
>JAJKJU010000227.1 GCA_021153565.1 Rhizobacter sp. | reverse complement strand
TTATTAAGTTAGCGCTTATGCCCTTCGGGGAGAGGGCTGGGGTGAGGGGCCTGGGCCTCTGAGCAAACATGAACTTGTCATGCGTCAACCCCGCCTTCTTCGAACCTCGTAGGGGAAAAATTTGCTCCAACGGCCATCTTCCGCGTGTCCAGCGTACGTAAAGGTCAGCACTCTGGGAGGGCTGCGGTAAGGCCTTTGGCCTCTGCAGATCTGCAGAAGCAAGCGGCCCGCCCTTGGGCGGCCTCGGGCTTTGCAGTCGAATGTGCGATGGTCGCCTGCGTGGAGTACAAAGCGTGTCGGGCAGAGACCGTCATCACCTCGAAAGGAATCGACATGAGCGAGAAGAAAGCGACTGTGCATTGGGAAGGCCGAGGCAAGACCGGCCAGGGCAAGGTCAGCACCGAGACCGATGCGCTAAAAGGTTATCCCTATGGGTTTGCAAGCCGATTCGAGACCGACAAGCGCGGCACGAATCCGGAAGAGCTACTCGGAGCGGCCCATGCTGCCTGCTTCACGATGGCGTTTTCGTTTGCTTGCGACAAGGCCGGGTTCGGCACGTCGGCAGTGGACACGAATGCGAGCGTGAGGCTGGTGCAACAAGGCGAAGGATTCGGCATCGATCGCATTGCGCTGACGATGCAGGCGAGCGTGCCGGGAATCACCGAAGAGCAGTTCCAGCAGATCGCGCAAAGCGCCAAGGCAGGGTGTCCGGTGTCGAAGGCGCTGGGCGGAGTGCCCGAAATCACCTTGGTGGCGACCCTGAAAAAGTAGCCCGGATGCAACCCGAGTTTGCAAACGGGGACTGGCTTTTGTGGAAACGCTGAATCCCGGGTTTCACCGGGTCTCATCATGGGAAGGCTGGCTTCGACTTCTACTTCGGCTTGCGAAACTCGTCGTCTATCCACGCCGACGCGCTTGACGCATTGAGCTTGAAGCCCGGCCCCACGCGAACCTGAGCGAGTTGCTCGCCCAGCGGATCGTGCGCGGTCAGTATGGCGTGCGGATCGTCTTCGTCAGGCACCACATCCAGCGTCACGACGATCTTCGATCTCGCGGTCGACACGTCGATGCTTTTGTGATGCAACGCGTGGAGTTGTTGCTCGTGCCTGCGCAACACCTCGGATGCAGTCTTCACCAGGGTGTTGAACGCAGATGTGTCGAGCGGCTTGGGATTCTTCTTGTCCCGCCCCATCGTCCACGGCCCGACCAGTGCCGGCTCGGGTTCGCCGTCCTTGATCATCTCGACGGCCCAGCCGTCGTCGTCTTCGTTCTTGACGACGCGGGCAGTCCAGCCGTTGTCGCGCCAGAAGCGGTTTTCGTGAATGGGGTCGGCGTCGAGGGTGTCATTGCTTGTCATCAGGGCATCTTAGGACATGGCACCTCAACAGGGACGGATGACGACAACGATCACAGTGCCCGCACCATCTCGACGTGCGCAATCCCCGCCTCCTCGAACACCGGTCCACGCTCGCTGAACCCCGCTCGCGCATAGAACGGCGCCGCCGATGTCTGCGCATGCAGCACCACCTCGTGCTGGCCCTGTGCCCGCGCCGCCAGCATCACCGAATCGAGCACGCTACGCCCTACCCGGCTGCCTCGCATGCTCTTCACGACGGCCATGCGGCCGATCTTCGCCACGCCCGGTACGTGCTCCAGCAAGCGGCCGGTCGCCAGCGGCACGCCGAAGCGATTGACCGCAACGGCATGAATGCAGCTCGCATCGGCTTCGTCCCACTCCATGTCGGCGGGAATCTTCTGTTCGTCGACGAAGACGGAGGTCCGGATGGCCCGCGCATCGCCACCGAGTTCGTTCCAGGTGCCCACACGCACATCCACCCTGGGCTTGCCCGCTTCGAAGGCCTGCAGCACATCACGCAACTCCTGTGGCACCGGCTTGGACGTCTGAGTGGCCGGATCGGCGAAGACGTAAACCAGTTCACCGCTCACAAGCAGCTCGTCCTGCCTGAAGACACCGGCCGACATGATCATCGACGAGGTGCCGACACGCGTGCAACGAATGCCGATCTCGAGCACGTCGTCGTACCGCGCTGAACCCTGGTACTCGAGCGTCGACTTGCGCATGTACATGTCGCCGCCAAGGTACACCACGGTCTGCTCGTACGGCAAGGCAAGTGCCCGCCAGTAAGCTCCGACGGCCGTGTCGATATAGGTCAGATAGTGCCCGTTGAAGACGATTTTCTGCGCGTCGATCTCGGCCCAGCGCACGCGGATGCGCTCCGCCAATCTGAAGTCTGCTCGCTTCATGGCTGAGAGGCTGAGAGTATTTCGAACGTGTCCGAGCAGCACGTCAAAAGGCGCCTGATCCAGGCGCAAAGCGCAGCCATGGCTTGGCTATGGCGAGCATTTGCAACGACGAGCAGGGGGCTTTTGGCGTGATGAGCGGGCATGATCGAAAAACTCTCAGCCTCTGACCCGTCATGGTTCGAATGCCTGCTTCAGCATGGTCGCGGCGGCAGACTGAGCGTGATGGGCTTCGGGCAGCACGCGCCCGAGCTTGATGAAATCGTGGGTGACGCCCCGGTACAACTCGAGTTCGACATTCACACCGGCACTTCGAAGCTTGTCCGCGTAGGCCACGCCCTCGTCCACCAGCGGGTCGCACTCGGCCAGGATCACGCAGGCGGGTGCGACGCTCTCGACATCGTCAGCGAGCAGCGGTGCGAAGCGCCAGTCTTCACGCAGTCCGGCAGGGATGTACTTGTCGAAGAACCACGCAATGCCCTCGGCTTCGAGCAGGTAGCCGTTGGCGAATGTGCGGTGCGAGCGCGTGTCGGCATTGGCGGTCGTGCCGGGAGTGATGAGCAATTGCGCGCAAAGTGACAGGCCGATGTCTCGCGCATGGATGGCCGCGACCGCCGCCAAGGTCCCGCCGGCGCTGTCGCCACCAACTGCAATGCGCGACCCGTCGAGTCCGACGGTGTGGCCTTGGTTCGCCAGCCATTCCATGGCGGACCAACTGTCTTCCACGGCAACCGGGAATGGATGCTCCGGCGCGAGGCGATAGTCCACCGCCACCACCGCAGCGCCACTGCGCAGGGCGAGTTGCCGGCACAAACTGTCATGCGTCTCCAAGCCACCAATGACGAAGCCGCCGCCATGAAGGTACAACAGCACCGGCAGCGTTTCGCAAGTCGGCGCATACAGGCGAGCCGGCAGAGACGTTCCGTCGGCGGCCGGAATGGCGATGTCCTCAACCCGGGCCAGCGGCGCGCGCGGCACTTCGAGAATCTCGGACGCAGCCACGTAGGCCTCGCGCGCTTCGGGCACGCTCATGGCGTAAAACGGAGGACGATTGGCGCGGCGGACCTTGTCCAGCACATCGGCCATTCGAGTAGTCAACTTCGGGGGTGTCAAGGTCGGTTGCGAATGGTGGAGGACGGAGTAAACCGGGAAGGTGCAAAGGAATCGGCTGCGAGGATACTCGGAAGAAGATTCTTGGCGCAGCATCATGGCATTCATAGTTGAGTTCCGCATAGCGCGGAACACTGCACTAGACGGGGCTGGAGCGCGGCTTCCTGCACATCGAACGCGACCGCCACACCCAAGTGGTCGGTCGCGAGCGCTGGCGACATAGCGATATAGCAAAAAAGCCCGGGAGCCTTGCGGCTCCCGGGCTCCTCGGTGAGACGACGCGTACTTTACTCAGCAGTACTCAAGCATGCTTCGCGTCGAAGAACTGTTCGTCTTCCGTCGAGCCCTTCAGGGCGGCGGTCGAGGCTTCACGCTCGATCGTTGTGGTGACGGCATCGAAGTAACCCGTACCCACTTCGCGCTGATGTTTCACTGCGGTGAAGCCCTTCTCGGCAGCGGCGAATTCCTTCTCCTGAAGTTCAACGAAGGCGCTCATGTTGTTGCGCGCGTAGCCGTAGGCCAGGTCGAACATGCCGTAGTTCAGGCTGTGGAAGCCCGCCAGCGTGATGAACTGGAACTTGTAGCCCATGGCACCGAGTTCGCGCTGGAACTTGGCGATCGTTGCATCGTCCAGATTCTTCTTCCAATTGAACGACGGCGAGCAGTTGTAGGCCAGCAGCTTGCCCGGGAACTTCTTGTGGATCGCGTCGGCGAAGGCCTTGGCAAACGCAAGGTCGGGCTTGCCGGTTTCGCACCAGATCATGTCGGCGACTTCGGCATAGGCGAGGCCGCGGCTGATGGCCTGTTCAAGGCCGTTGCGGGTGCGGAAGAAACCTTCCACGGTGCGCTCGCCGGTGCAGAAAGGCTTGTCGTTGTCGTCCACGTCGCTTGTCACGAGGTCGCCGGCCTCAGCGTCGGTGCGGGCCAGCAGCACGGTGGGCACGCCGCTCACGTCGGCAGCCAGACGGGCTGCGTTGAGCTTGGCAACAGCTTCACGGGTCGGCACAAGAACCTTGCCGCCCATGTGGCCGCACTTCTTGGCGGCGGCCAACTGGTCTTCGAAGTGCACGCCCGCGGCGCCAGCTTCAATCATGGACTTCATCAGTTCGAAGGCGTTGAGCACGCCGCCGAAACCGGCTTCCGCGTCAGCCACGATCGGCGCGAAAAAGTCAGTGTCGTTCTTGCCTTCCGACCACTGGATTTCATCAGCGCGCTTGAAGGTGTTGTTGATCTTCTTCACGACCTTGGGCACCGAGTCCACCGAGTACAGCGACTGGTCGGGGTACATCTCGCCGTTGCTGTTGGCGTCACCGGCGACTTGCCAGCCGGACAGGTAGATCGCCTTCAAGCCGGCCTTGACTTGCTGCATGGCCTGGTTGCCAGTCAACGCGCCAAGGGCGTTGATGAAGGGCTCGGTATTGACGAGGTTCCACAGCTTCTCGGCGCCACGCTTGGCAAGCGTGTGCTCGATGGCGAGCGAGCCGCGAAGGCGCACGACGTCGGCGGCGGTATATCCGCGCTTGATGCCCTTCCAACGAGGGTTCTCGGCCCAATCCTTTTCGAGGGCGGCGATTTGCTGTTGGCGAGTAAGGTTCGTCATGTGGATCTCCTGAGGTAAGGACAGAAATTGAAAAAAACCGAATCTCTGGGACCAAGAATACAAAGGACGCAAGCAAATTGGAAGACTTATGTCTTATATAAGACATGAAATGTTCTCGTTAGAAATCAACGACTTAAAGTGCACATTGCATGATGCGAAATCCTGTTTTGCGGTCGCGAAAAATCTTGCGGCAATGCAGCAAGACTTATCTCGCGATATGAAAAGGCAATTTCTGATTGTGAAACGCCTACGAAAGCCACTTTGCATAGATCAAGACTGGTTTCATCGCCCTGCCGTTGTGCAATAGCCATGCCGGGGCAGACAGCCGATTGGCCTACTAGACTGCTCACAAACTCAATATAGGAGATCAACGCCATGACCAAAGACCTCGACGCCTACTGGATGCCCTTCACGGCCAACCGACAGTTCAAGAAATCCCCGCGCATGCTCGCCAAGGCGCAAGGCATGCACTTCTGGACGCCAGAGGGTCGGCAGATACTCGACAGCATCGCCGGCCTGTGGTGCGTGAATGCGGGCCACGGCCGCACTAAGATCGTCCAGGCGATCCAGGAACAGGCAGCCGAGATGGACTTCGCGCCGCCATTCAACATGGGCCATCCCAAGGCCTTCGAGTTCGCCGAAAGGCTGGTGAAGATCACGCCCGACGGCATGGACAAGGTCTTCTTCACCAACTCGGGCTCGGAGTCGGTCGAGACGGCGCTCAAGATGGCCATCGCCTACCACCGTGTTCGCGGCGAAGGCCAGCGCACTCGGCTCATCGGCCGCGAGCGTGGCTACCACGGCGTGAACTTCGGCGGCATCTCGGTGGGCGGCATGGTGGCCAACCGCAAGATGTTCGGCACGATGCTCTCCGGCGTCGATCACATCCGCCACACGCACGATCCGCGCAACTTCAACACCCGAGGGCAACCTCAGCACGGGGCGGATCTGGCAGACGATCTCGAACGGCTCGTGGCGCTGCACGATGCGTCGACGATCGCCGCAGTGATCGTCGAGCCGGTGGCCGGGTCGACGGGCGTGCTGATCCCGCCCAAGGGCTATCTGCAACGCCTGCGCGAGATCTGCGACAAGCACGGCATCCTGCTGATATTCGACGAAGTCATCACCGGGTTCGGCCGGCTGGGTTCACCCTTCGCGGCCACGCATTTCGGCGTGACGCCTGACCTGATGACCGTCGCCAAGGGGCTCACCAACGGCAGCGTTCCGATGGGTGCGGTGTTCGCGAAGCGGCACATTCACGATGCGTTCATGAACGGACCGGAGCATTTGATCGAGTTCTTCCACGGCTACACGTATTCGGCTCACCCATTGGCATGCGCAGCGGGGCTCGCGACGCTCGACACCTACGAAGACGATGGCCTGCTCACACGGGGCGCGAAGATGGCATCGGCTTTCGAGGAGGCGGTGCATTCTCTCGAAGCGTTGCCAAACGTGATCGACGTGCGCAACATCGGACTGGTGGGTGGTATAGAGCTGGCGCCGATCGCGGGCGAGCCCGGAAAGCGGGCCTTCTCCGTGTTCCTGGACTGCTGGGAAAAAGGGCTGTTGGTCCGCACCACCGGCGACACGGTGGCGCTGTCGCCACCTCTGATCATCGAGGGGTCGCACATCGATCAGATCGTCGGGACCTTGGCGGATGCGATCAAGCGGGCGGCATGATGTATTACCGCCTGCATCACATTACTAACATGCAGGCACACGCCATTGCCGGTCTTTCTGGCATAAGCAACACTCTGCGCCACACGCCATGAAGCGCAAACCTGTTGTCATCATTCCTTCGTGCAACCGGGTGCTCGGTCAGCACCCGTTCCACGTCGCGGGAAAAAAATACGCCGAGGCGGTTCGGCTCGCCGGTTGCCTGCCCCTGGTCGTTCCCGCGATCGCCGGCGATGAGATTGACGACCTCCTTGAAGTCGCCGACGGTGTCCTGCTGACGGGGTCCCCCTCCAACGTACACCCGGTGAACTTCGGCGAGGACGTCCACGACCCTACCCTGCCGCTGGACCCCGAGCGTGACAACTGGACACTGCCCCTGATTCCTCGTGTGATCCAGCGCGGTATTCCGCTCTTCGCCATCTGCCGAGGTTTCCAGGAAACGAACGTGGCCCTGGGCGGAAGCCTTTACCAAGCCGTCCACGAAATGCCCGGACAACGCGACCACCGAGGAGCCAAAGATGCCGCGCCCGAAGTCACGTACGGCCTGGCCCATGTGGTCGAGGTGCTGCCAGGCGGATTGCTTGCTGACGTGCTGGGCGCAGGCGAGATCGAGGTGAATTCGGTTCACGGACAAGGCGTGAACCGCCTCGCCGATGGGCTGCGGGTGGAAGCCCTTGCCCCCGACGGACTGGTGGAAGCATTCACCGTCGCACATGCACCCGCCTTTAACCTCTGCGTGCAATGGCACCCCGAGTGGCAGGCGGAATCCAACCCCGTCTCGATGCGGCTTCTCACCGCATTCGGCGACGCCTGCAGAACTTACCGGGACCGTCATCGAGCCATGCCTGAGCCGGACCGCTAGGTGGCTTGTCGAAAGCCCCGACAGCAACCGAACGGATGAAATGACCGCGCCGGCCTGCGGCGCGCGAAGACTCAAACAGGTGACTTATGGTGGTTCGAGACAACTTCACATTCAGCGAACTGGAACAGTGGCTCAATGAACGGCGGGTGACCGAGATCGAATGCCTGGTGCCCGACCTCACCGGGGTGGCGCGCGGCAAGATCCTTCCCAGAGAAAAATTCACCGAGGATCGCGGCATGCGCTTGCCCGAGGCCATCGTCGCCATCGGGGTGACGGGTGAATTCCCCGAGGAGGGGCCCTATTACGACGTGATCCACGCGACCGACCGTGACATGCACCTGCGACCCGACCCGAGCACGGTACGCATCGTGCCGTGGGCGACTGACCCGACGGCGCAGGTCATCCACGACTGCTTCGACCGTGACGGCAACATCATCAGCTACGCGCCGCGCTCTGTGCTGCGCCGCATCTGCAAGCTCTACGACGATGAAGGCTGGGACCCGGTGGTGGCACCCGAGCTCGAGTTCTACCTGGTCGAGCGCAATGCCGATCCGAACACCCCCTTGCGACCGCCCAAGGGCAGAAGCGGTCGGGCGGAGACATCGCGGCAGGCCTATTCGATCGACGCGGTGAACGAGTTCGATCCGCTCTTCGAGGACATTTACGCGTATTGCGAGAAGATGGAGCTGAACGTCGACACGCTCATCCACGAGGTCGGCGCGGGGCAGATGGAAATCAACTTCTTCCACGCGCATCCGCTCGGGCTGGCCGACGAGGTGTTCTTCTTCAAGAGAACGATCCGCGAGGCCGCCATGCGCCACGAAATGTTCGCGACCTTCATGGCCAAGCCCATGGCGAACGAGCCCGGCAGCGCCATGCATGTGCACCAGAGCGTGTTGAACAAGAGCACCGGAAGGAACATCTTCAGCAACGAAGACGGCTCGCCGTCCAAGGAGTTCTACTGGTACATCGGAGGGCTGCAGAAGTACACGCCCGCAGCGATGGCCTTGTACGCGCCCTATGTGAATTCCTATCGACGGCTCACGCGCTCGACGGCCGCGCCCATCAACATCCAGTGGGGCACCGACAACCGGACCGTGGGCATCCGCTCGCCGGTGGCAACGCCCAATTCACGCCGTGTCGAGAACCGCGTGATCGGCGCCGATGCGAATCCCTATGTCGCACTCGCCGTCACCCTCGCCTGCGGTTATCTCGGCATGAAGAACAAGATCGAGCCGGGGCCGGAATGCACGGGCGACGCGTACCTGTCCGAGTACCAGTTGCCACGTTCGCTGAGCGAGGCCTTGAACTGGTTGGCCGACGAGCGGGACCTGCACGATGTGCTCGGCAAGTCTTTCGTGACGGTCTACTCCGAGGTGAAGGAGATCGAGTACGAAGAGTTCATGAAGGTCATATCACCCTGGGAACGCGAGCATTTGCTCCTTCATGTGTGAACACCCATCCCATCAAGCCCATGAGACAACGAACCACATCCGAATGGCAGGCCGCCGACGCCGCGCACCACCTGCATCCCTTCACCGACTTCAAGGCCCTTGCGGCCAAGGGCACGCGCGTCATCACGAGCGCAGACAACATCTATCTCCGGGACAGTGAAGGCCACAAAATTCTCGACGGCATGTCGGGCCTGTGGTGCGTCAACGTGGGCTACGGGCAGCAGGCCTTGATCGACGCGGCCACGGCACAGTTGAAGCAGCTGCCCTTCTACAACTCCTTCTTCCAAACCACGACGCCTGCGGCCATCGAGTTGGCTGAACTGCTGGCGGAAGTGACGCCGCCGCAGTTCAGGCATGTGTTCTTCGCGGGCTCGGGCTCGGAAGGCAACGACACCATCGTTCGCATGGTGCGGCGCTACTGGGACGTGCTCGGCCAGCCGCAGCGCAAGGTCATCATCAGCCGCAACAACGCGTACCACGGCTCGACGATGGCCGGGGGGTCGCTGGGCGGCATGAGCGGCATGCATGCGCAAGGCGGCGTGATGCCGGACATCGTGCACATCGAGCAGCCATTCTGGTTCGAGCATGGTCGCGCGTCGGCCAGCGTCGATGAGTTCGGGCTGAAGGCGGCATCGTGGCTGGAGGCGAAGATCGTCGAGATCGGTGCGGACAAGGTGGCAGCCTTCATCGGAGAACCGGTTCAAGGCGCTGGCGGCGTGATCGTGCCGCCGGCGAGCTACTGGCCGGAAATCCAGCGCATCTGCGACAAGCATGGCGTGCTCGTGGTGTCGGACGAAGTGATCACCGGTTTCGGTCGCACGGGGCAATGGTTCGGCTGCGAGACCTTCGGCTTCAAGCCCGACCTGATGACCTTTGCCAAGGGCGTGACCTCGGGCTATATCCCGCTGGGCGGCGTGATGGTGGGCGATCGCGTGGCGAACGTGCTCATCGAGCAAGGCGGAGAGTTCAACCACGGCTACACCTACAGCGGGCATCCGGTGGCGTGTGCGGTCGCCATTGCGAACATTCGCTTGATTCAGCGAGAGAAGTTGGTTGATCGTGTGCGCGAGGAATTGGGCCCGTACCTTGCGACATGCTTCGCCGAACTGGCTGAACACCCGCTCATCGGTGAAGCGCAGACTTGCGGAATGATGGGCGCGCTGCAACTCGTGAAGAACAAGGCGACGCGTGCAGTGTTCGATTCTTCACTCGAAGTTGGCATGGTGTGCCGCGGGCATTGCTTCGGCAACGGGCTGATCATGCGGGCAGTGGGCGACAGAATGATCGTGGCGCCACCGCTTGTGATGACGATTGCGCAAGTGGATGAGATGGTGGGGTTGATCCGCAAGTGTCTGGATTTGACGCTCGCGGACGTGAAGCAACGCGGTTGGGACTGAGAGAGTTGGAATAGGAATCGAACATGGCCACACCAAGCATCGACTGGCGCGCACGCGCCGCTGAACTTCGAATCGACGGCCGCGCTTACATCGGCGGGCAGCGCGTCGAGGCACGCACCGGAGAGACCTTCGATTGCGTCTCGCCCATCGACGGGCGCGTCATTGGGAAAGTTGCCCGCGGCCGCGAGGCCGACATAGACGCCGCAGTCGCCTCAGCCCGCCAGGCTTTCAACGATGGCCGATGGGCCCACAAGTCGCCGGCGCAGCGCAAGAGGATTCTCCAGCGCTTCTCCGAAAAAATCCTTGCCACCAAAGAAGAGCTTGCCCTGCTCGAAACGCTGGACATGGGCAAGCCGGTGCAATACAGCCTCAACGTCGATGCGCAATCCACAGCGCGCACGATGGCCTGGTACGCAGAAGCCATCGACAAAGTCTACGACGAGATCGCGCCCACGCCACGATCCGCGCTCGCACTCATTACCCGCGAGCCCATGGGCGTGATCGGCGCCATCGTGCCCTGGAACTACCCGATGATCATGGCCGCGTGGAAGCTCGGCCCCGCCTTGGCCGCGGGCAACAGCGTGGTGTTGAAACCCAGCGAGAAGTCACCGCTGACGGCATTGCGGCTCGCCGAGATCGCCGTCGAGTCGGGCTTGCCCGAAGGCGTGTTCAACGTGGTACCAGGGCATGGTGGCGAAGCCGGCGAGGCGCTCGCCTTGCACATGGACGTGGACGCGATCGGTTTCACTGGATCAACTCGCGTTGGCCGCAAGATGCTCGAATACGCGGGCCGCAGCAACCTCAAGCGCGTCTTCAACGAACTGGGTGGAAAGTCGGCCTTCGTCGTGTTCGACGACTTCTCCGACGTGACACGCGCCGCGAAGACGGTGGCGGGCAGCATGTTCTTCAACCAGGGGGAAAGCTGCAATGCGCCCTCGCGCGTGTTCGTGCACGAGCGTATCGCGGACGAGTTTGTGAAGCTGGTGGCGGCCGAGGCGCCCAAGTACCAGCCGGGCGACCCCCTGTCGGGCAGCGCGGAGATGGGCGCCATCGTCGACGAAACGCAATTGCGCACGGTGCTGGGCTACATCGATTCAGGACATGAGGAAGGCGCGAAGATAGTGGCCGGCGGCGAGCGAGTTCGCGCCGAGACCGGCGGCTATTTCGTGGAGCCCACGGTGTTCGACGGCGTGAGCAACCAGATGCGTATCGCGAGAGAGGAAATCTTTGGACCGGTGCTGTCCGTCATCCGCTTCTCGAGCGAAGACGAAGCCGTTCGCATGGCCAACGACAGCAGCTATGGCCTGCAGTCCAGCGTCTGGAGCGACAACATCAACCGCGCACATCGGGTCGCACGCGCCTTGCGCGCTGGCACCGTGCACGTGAACCAGTACGACGAAGACGACATCACCGTGCCTTTCGGCGGCTTCAAGCAAAGCGGCAACGGCAGGGACAAGTCCTTGCACGCCTTCGAGAAGTACACCGAAATGAAGACGACCTGGATACGGATCGACTTCTGACCATGGAAGGAGGCTTCGACAAACTCAGCCCGAACGGAATTGGGTGCGAGTCCGTAAAGACCCCAAATCAGTTTCAGGCTGAGCTTGTCGAAACCCTTTCTGAGTCCCACGCACCGCCTGGACGCGGTTGTTGTTGTGGATGCCAGTAGTAGTCAGCTTTGGATATCGGCTGCGCGCACGCCGGCTTTAGGGTGGGGAAACACGGATATGTGTCCATAGGTTTTTGTGGGAATTGGCTCAGAACTCAACAGTCGCCTTAAGCCCTATCTGCCTGCGAAGAGGTTGGTCTATGAAGCCCGAATTGATGTGAGGGATGGGGTCTTTGTTGTCCAGGATGTTCTTTCCGTAGACCGATAGAACGAGCTCTGGGCGCGGAGAATAGTTGATGGCGGCGTCGAGGAAATGTTCCGCGTGCACGGTTTGGAAGTCTGGCGGACTCGTGTTTGTCTTGACGTACGTGCGAGCGCTGCCTCGGTAGTGCACGTTAAAAAGCAGTTTGCGCGTGATGTCGAGATTGACGCCGAAATTCCACGTATAGGCCGGCACGGTCGTGGGAACGAGCCCATCCGTGGACAGAGACGTGTCGCGCACGATATCGAAGTTGCCACCGATGCCAAACGGATAGCGCTGACTCCACCGCGCGTGCTGGTGGGCGGCGTTCGCGTAGAGCTTGAGGGAGTCGCCGAACCGATGCTCTACTTCCACCTCGACGCCATAGGTCTGCAGCGGCGAGAGCCCGACGATGCCGTGGTACACGTTGACTCCGTCGATCTGGCCGATCACGGGTCCCTTGTCGCCAATATAGGCCGGGAGCGATGTCAGTCTCTGACTGTAGACCGTCACGGCGGCCGCAGTTCTGTTGGACTTGTAATTCAGTTGCAGATCATGTGACCGGCTTCGTTGCGGCTCGCTTCCGTTGACCCGCCAGAACCCGTCTACGAACTCAGGCTTGGGCGAGAAATTGGTCCCAAAGCGCACGAAACCAGTGTTGTACGAATACTTCAAAGCCCAATTGTGCCAAGGCCCGAAAACCGCGCTGAATCGCGGGAGCGTGTTGGTCCCCCTGCCCCGATTCCCCTCGAACCGCACCCCAGCGGTCAGGCGAAGTCTCTTGAGGACAGGGTAGCTTCCCTCGCCAAAGACTGCGTAATTCAGGTCGGTGCCGCGAGATCTGTTGTAGTCGTTGACGGTCCAGCGTCCGTAGTTCGCGGATAGTCCGAGCAACGCATTCGCCGCTTCTCCTTCGTAGTGGAGGACGGGCTCTACCCCGGCAATGGTGGCTTTTGTCTCATTCGTGAGGACTACTGAATTATCGGCGGTCTGCCATTGCTTGCCCCTATTGCTGTAGTCATCTAGGTAAACCCGAGCGTCCAGCTGCAGCGTGTCGCTGATCCTGAACGGCCGCCGGACGTCTATCCAGTTTCGCCGGCTTGTGAACGACCCCGTTTTGGTGCCGTCGAACGGCGTGTAGAACGGCTGCATGTAGCCGGACTGATTGACGCCAGCTTCGATTCCCAATCCGTCCCACCTGTACTTGACGAAGAAATCGAAGCTCGGATCGTAGTCCCACTGATTCATCCGGAACCACAGCCAGGTCGGTTGTTGAAGTCCGTTCGGCCCGGCAATCCGGCAATCCGGCCATCCGTCCATGGTGCGTTGCTGTTGGAGGCGTTGAACGCCATGTACAAATCGCGTTCGTGGCCGAATCGCTTGCCATAGGCCAAATTCACGATGTCCCGCTTGAGACGGAATTCGTGATCGTAGTCCGCCAAGATCTTGCCGGCCCCGCTGCTACCGTCGTCCATCGAGCTGCCGTCCTTGGTGACAATATTGATGACGCCCATGCTGGCATCGCTGCCCCACAGCGTGGCGCCAGGACCGCGGACGACCTCGATACGTTCCACCTTGGCGAGCAGCGGAAATCGGTACTCCTCGTAGTACCCACGGAACACAATGTTCGCCATGGAATGGCCGTCGACCAGGAATAGGTAACTGACATTGTTGTCTGCTACCAGACCGCGGTTGGACAAAAGCCCCCAGGCGGCGACACCCAACTCTTGGAAGCCAGGAACATCACCCAGGGCTTCGTACAGCGTTTTGTACCCGCGACGGGCGATGTCGTCCGCGGTGATGACCGTTACCACCGACGGAGCCAGCTCGACAGAGGTCAGGCGACGGCTGGCGGTGTAGACCAGAACCTGCGACAGCTCGACGATGTCCATGTCCGGAACGTCTGTCGGCCGCCCCACCGAATTGCCGGGGACATTGATGGTAGGGGGCGGCACCTCCAGGGCTGATCCGTCGTCGATTGGCACGGATATGACAGGCGGTGAAGCGCGGGCCACCTTGCAGGGCGTGCCGGAATCGCAGGCGCTTTCACCCCCATCTGGAAGATTGCCGGCGAACGCGTCTGGCAAACGCCAGAGCAGCAGTGTGCTCGTGATGACAGCGACGCCTGCGAATCGCAATTCCGATGGCACCTTTACCATGGCCCGCCCCTCTTGACACTCGCGTCGGCGCATCCTACTCCTGCCCTTTCGGCCAGTCAGCAGAGTCGTGATAGCGGTTTTCCCGCGTACGGGCGACCCCTGCCTGCCGGACAGGGCCGCCCGGCGTCCCGATCGAGCCCGGAGCAGCCTGGCCGGCAGAGTTCGGGCACGGACCAAGTGCCGAGTGAACTCACGCATTCGGGCGCTCGGGCAGCGCGCTCACGAGCGGCCGCAGCAGACGCATCACCTCCGTCAGACGCGACTCGATCATGTCGTCGCCGGCGTGCTGTTTGCAAGCCACCTCGAGCGCCTGCGCCGTATGTTCCAACCCGGGCATGCCCAGGGTGCCGGCAACGCTCTTGAGGTCGTGCGCGCAGCGCAGCGCGGCCTCCGTATCCGCTTGCTTGCGCGCGTCGCGAAAGCGCTCCTCGAAGTCAGCCTCGCGCTCGCGGAACATGCCCAGCAGGCGCCGATACAGTGCCTCGTTGCCTCGCAACCTTTTGAGTCCGGCGCGGGCATTCACACCGGTCAAGGTTTCCAACACGACGCCGGTAGATTTCGGCGACTTCGGCCGCACCCAGCGAGCCAGGGTTGCGAACAGATCGTCGACGTGAATGGGCTTGGCGACGTGGTCATTCATGCCCGCCGCGAGCACCTTCTCGCGATCGCCCGCCATCGCGTTGGCGGTCATGGCAATCACCGGCAAGTCCTTGAGTGCTGGTCGTTGACGCAGCGCGCGGGTCGCCTCGTACCCGTCCATCACCGGCATCTGGCAATCCATCAGCACCGCGTCGAAGCTGTCGCGCTCGAGCGCGGCGAGCGCCTCGCGGCCATCGGCGGCGATTGTGATGATGATGCCTGCGCCACCGAGGAGATCGCACGCCAGCTCCTGGTTGATGGTGTTGTCCTCCACCAGCAGGATGCGCGTGCCGACAAGCCCGGACTGGTTCGTCTGCAGCAGTTCCTCCCTCTGCTCGCCGCGGCGACGGCGCGCGACTGGACGGCCGAGCGCCGTGAGGCAGGCGTCGAGCAGTGTCGATGGCGTGACCGGCTTGGCCAACAGCGTGTCCGCCTGCAGCTGTCGCGTTTGCAGCTCGCGCTCCGCCTGCTCACGGTTGAAGGCCGTGACCATCAGCACCGTCGCCGACCCATGCTGGCTGCCGGCCCTGGCCAGGCGCGACATGCATTCGATGCCGTCCATGCCGGGCATGCGCCAATCGAGCAGCAGCAGCTTGAACGGACGATCTGACGCGTTCGCCTGCGCCACCGAAGCCAGTGCCGCTTGCCCGTCGGCTGCCGTCTCGGCCTGCAGGCCCAGCGACGCTGCGAGCGCGCTCAGCAAGTCGCGCGCCGCCGGGTTGTCGTCGACGACGAGCAGCCGCGTGCCCTGCAGGTCGCCCGCATCCGTGTCGGGCTGCTCACCCGGCTGCAGTCCGAACGGCAGGGTGAAGTGGAAGCAGCTGCCGCGTCCGACGTCGCTGTCGACGCCCACCTGGCCTCCCATGCGTTCGACGAGGTGGCGGCAGATCGCGAGCCCGAGGCCCGTGCCGCCATAGCGCCGGCTGGTCGACACATCGGCCTGCGTGAAAGGCTGGAATAGCCCCTCGCACGTCTCGCGCGAGAGGCCGATGCCGGTATCGCGCACCTCGAAGCGCAAGCGCACTTCTTGCATCGCGCGCTCGACGAGTGACACGACCACCGTCACCTCGCCGCGCTCGGTGAACTTGACGGCGTTGTTGCCCAGGTTCAGCAGAATCTGCCCGAGCCGCGACGGGTCGCCCACCAGCGCGGTGGGCAGGTCGGGCGGCAGCGAGAATAGCAATTCCAGGCCCTTCTCCTCGGCGCGCATGCCCATCAGGTTCGTTAACTGGTCGAGCACGTCGCCCATGTCGAAGCCGATGTTCTCGATCTCTAGCTTGCCGGCCTCGATCTTCGAGAAATCGAGGATGTCGTTGATGATGCCAAGCAGCGATTCGGCGGCGCCGTGCACCTTCTCGATGTAGTTGCGCTGGCGTTCGTTCAGGCCGCTGCGCAGCGCCAGGTACGACATGCCGAGGATCGCGTTCATCGGAGTGCGGATCTCGTGGCTCATGTTCGCCAGGAATGAACTTTTCGCCCGATTTGCGGCTTCGGCGGCGTCGCGTGCGAGTTGCAGTTCGGCCGTCCGTTGCCGCACCGTTTCCTCGAGTTGATCCTTGTGGCGGAGCAGTTCGTCCTCGGCCCGGCGACGTTCCGTGATGTCGACGATCAGCCCGTCGTAGCCGACGACGCGGCGCTCGCCGTCGAGCCGGGCCACGCAGGTGTCGCGGACCCAGCGCAGCGAACCGTCCCGGTGCACGATCTGGTGCTCGAGCGGTGGCACCCGCTCACCGGCCAGCACCCTGGACGCCTGCGCGCGCACCGCTGGGCGGTCAGGCCCGAAGACGATCTCTTCCCACAACTGCGGGCGGTCGGCGAAGTCCTCCAGCGTGTAGCCGGTGACCGCGGCGCAGCCCGGCCCCCGATCGACCGAGGCCGGGCGACCGCCGGCGATACGCACCGTGTAGATGTAGTCGGTGACCGAGCCGAGCAAGGTCCGGTAGCGTCGTTCGCTCTCCCGTAGCGCCTCTTCGGCGGCACGCGACTCGGTGAGATCAATCGCCAGGCCGACGAAGCCGGTGATCGTGCCGTCGTCACCGGGCAGCGCGGTCATCAACAGACGAATCGAAATCCTCGTTCCGTCGCTGCGCACGCAGGTCCATTCGTGTTCGTCGACGCTGCCGCGCCGCGGCAGCGCTGCCAGGGTGTCGAACCCCGCCGCGACCGGCTCACCGAGTTCGGCCGACAGTTCGGCGGCGCGCCGCCGGAGTTCGGACGCGTCGTGCCAGGAAACGGCCGAACGCTGGCGGATGACATCGGCCGCGGGCGAACCGAGCAGACGCTCGGCAGCGGCGTTGAGGCTCGTCACCGTTCCGTCCGGCGCGAAGGAGAAGATGCCGTAGGGCACGTTGTCGAGGATGGCGCCCTGGAACAGGCCCAGCCGGCGCAGGTCCTGTTCTCGACCCTCGATCGCACTCAGCATCGCATTGAAGTCGCGGCCCAGGCGTGCGACCTCGACGGCGCCCTCGGTCGGCACCCGTTGCCCATAGTCGGCGCGAAGCCGCACGCGCGCGACGGTCGTCGCGAGGACGGAAATTGGACGCACGATCGTTCGCTGCAGGGCGGCGAGCAGCGCGATCCCCGCGAGCGCAAGCAAGCCGGCCATCGCCCCAGCGAAGACCATGAGGCCGTCGCGCGTCTGGCGGGTCAGCTCGTGGAGGCTGACGACCACGCGCAGCCTGGCACCGTCCTGGAGGCTGCGGCGCAACTCCGCGATGTCGTGATCGAGATCGAGATGGACGCCGTCGGGCAGCATAGCGGCCGGCAACGGCGACCGGGGCTGAGCACCGTAGCGCGCGAGCAACTGGCCATCTTCCAGTGCGATCTCGGCTTCGATCACCTGCGGGCTGCCCCGGAACGTCTCGAGGATCTCCTGTGCGCGTGATGGATCGGCGA
Source organism: Rhizobacter sp. (assembly GCA_021153565.1). Classification (GTDB taxonomy): domain Bacteria; phylum Pseudomonadota; class Gammaproteobacteria; order Burkholderiales; family Burkholderiaceae_C; genus Albitalea. The sequence goes on along the minus strand of JAJKJU010000227.1, from coordinate 20,354 downwards.
AGGTCACCGCGGACTCGGCACCGACCGAGACGAGCCGGGCGTACGGCTCCACCTGCTGCTCGACGCGCTGCTGAAGCGTCATGCGCTCAAACAGCACGAACGACGCACTGGCAGCTGCAAACGTGGTCAGCGTCATCGCGAACAGCGACAGCACGAGCTGGCCGCGAACGCCGAGCGCTTCGAGTCGAATCACCGCAGCCGCCTCAACGTTCCGTTGTCGACCACCTCGCGCGCCACCTCGAGCATCTTGGTCGATATGCCAAGCGAGCTCGAACGCGCCTCGTCGAGGTTGATGCTGATCGCGACGCGGTCGTGCACCACGAAGCGGATGATGCCGCCCTCGAAGAGAAAATCCGGTGCATCGCCCACTGTGAGCACGGGGCGGTGCTTCAGGCCTTCAAGCGCGGCGCGCCGGCGCATTGGGCTGTCGTAACCGACGAACACGATATGGCAGCGAAGCAATTCCTCGCTGGTGCGCGCACGCGTCACGCCGAACGGCCGCCCGAGTTCGGTGCGGCCGGCGAACGTCCGGTCGAGCACCTCGTCAAAGCGGTCGCTGCCGACCACGCAGATAGACCACGGCGAATTGGGCTCGGCGAACGCATGAGGCGGCCACGTTACGTATCGGGTGAAGCTGCGCATAAAGACGGCCTCGACCGCTTCCTCGGCCCGCGACGTGGAGATATCCTCGGCCCGGCTACAGAAGGGCGCGAGCAGCAGCCCGGCGAGAGCGCGCCGCCGGCACCCGGCGGAACATGCCGGCGCACGGCGGTCGGGAAGCGTGCAGGCGAAAGGCACTTCGTCTTCCGCGCCGCCGATGGACATGCCTTTCCCTTTCAGTAGCCCTGCATGAAAGCCACGGCCACTCCTGGCTTCGGCCTTGGGGGAGCATATCAAGCCCCAGGGGCGCTGCGATCGTGGCCCCTCTGGAGATCGGTCTGTGCCTGGCCTTGGCAGCAACGGCCTCGCGGAGTCCGCCCGTTGGCGATCTTCTTCGGGCGGCGGCATTCAGGCGGCATGACCTCCCCACTGGACGGGGTGACTCCGATGTCTTCGGTATGGCCGATGCATGCCTGCGGCGTCTCCAACGTGTTTCCAGCAGGTGGAAGGCCCCCAATCCCGGCGCCACAGCCCGAACGAACCTGGAAAGCCATTCCGAGAGCAATGCCCACCGCGTGCTCTCGTTCACTGTGCGATACCTCCGTTCAGCAAGCCAAGCGGAGGCCAATATGAAATCCTTATTCGCTCGCTGATACGCTTCACGCATGACTGAACCCGCAGCAGCGCTGCATGCCACTGACCCGCCCCTTCGCACCTGGGGCGCGGTGTTCGCCCTCGTGGCGATCGCGACCTTGTTCGCGAAACTGCTGGACAACGAGGTTTCGCAAACCAGCCAGGCCATGATCTACCTCGCCGCAGTGGTCGTGGCGTCGTACAAGCTCGACCGCCTGCCCGCAATCATTTGCGCAGTCGTCTCGGTGACGGCCTTCAACTTCTTCTTCGTTCCGCCGCGCCTCGCCTTGGCCGTCGAGCACCACGAACATTTGATCTCTCTGGCAGTCATGCTGGGGGTTGCACTGGTAGTGAGCCACCTCGCGGCAGGTTTGCGCAGCGAGTCGAACGCAGCGCGCCTGTCGGAGCGACGCGCGCGGCAGTTGCAACGCATGGCGAAGGACTTGACCGAAGCCGGCAATGAGGCTCAAGCGCTCGACGTCGGTTTGCGCGAGCTGCATTTCGCGTTCGCCGGCCCGTGCAGCATGGCGCTCAAGGACGATCTGAACAAGTCTCACGAACACGACAGCACGCGCAATGGTTTGCGCTGTTGTGTCGCTGAAGCGGCCCTTCTCGGCCCAGGCACACCGCGCTGGCCCGGGCTCGATGCCTGGTTCGTCCCGCTGGGCGACAAGGGCCATGTGTTTGGTGCCGCCTGTGTACGGCCTGCCGTCGCCGGCGATGTCGATGCACGCGAGCATGCGCAAGCCCTGTGCAGCCTGCTCGCACATGCCCTGTGGCGATTGAAACTCTCCGCGCAAATTCTTGCCGCACAGGCAGAAGTCGAACGCCATCAGGTGCAACGCACATTGCTGGCCGCCGTATCGCACGACTTGCGCACACCACTCGCTGCCATCGTCGGCGCGGCCTCGTCCTTGCAGTCACAGCGCGATCGCCTCGCAGATGCCGAGAAATTGCGCCTGCTCGCAAGCATTGAAAACGAGGCGGCGTATCTGTCCACCGTCACTGAAAACACACTGCAGCTGGTGAGACTTTCGGGCAATTCGCTTGGCCTTCGGCGCGACTGGGAATCGATGGAGGAAATCATCGGATCGGTGCTGGCGCGCGTGCGCCAGCGCGATCCGCTGCGACGCATCAAGTCGCGGGTGCCGCGCGATCTGCCGCTGGTCAAGGTCGATCCCGTGCTCATTGCGCAGCTTCTTGGCAACCTGCTCGACAACGCACTCAAGTACAGCGACGGCCCGGTGGACCTGACAGTCCAAACGGACGCGGGCACACTCTGCGCAACAGTGAAAGACCGCGGTCCAGGCGTCGAATGCGAGGACCCGGACCGCCTCTTCGAGCCTTTCGTGCGTGGTGATCAATCGAGCGGCCAGCGAGGTGCGGGCCTTGGCCTCGCAGTGTGCCGCGCGATCGCCGTGGCGCACGGCGGGGGGCTCACCGTGCGACGTCGCAGCGGTGGCGGAAGCAGCTTCTGCCTTGCGCTGCCCATCGAAACCGAGCAACCAGAGAAAGCGCGAACATGAGTCGTGGGATGTCACAACGCGCAGCCTATCCAATGCGCCCGCACGGTTGCCTCAAGGATTCATTCCCGTTTGTTGGCGGGACATCCAGAAGCGCGCGGGTGCACCCATGAGCCTGAAAGCTTTGGTCGTTGAAGACGACCGCGAGATTCGCACGCTGATGCAGTCCTCGCTCGGAGTCGAAGGCTTCGAGGTGCAGACCGCCGTGTCGATCAACGAAGCATCGGCGTTGCTTCAGCACGACCCGCCTGACGTCGTCATCCTCGATCTGGGCCTGCCCGACGGTGACGGTGCGCAACTCGTGCGCGAGATTCGCAGACGAAGCACCCTGCCCATCGTGGTGGTGTCGGCTCGGCATCAGGAGGCACAAAAGATCCAGGTGCTCGACGAGGGTGCCGACGACTACCTCACCAAACCCTTCAGCGTGGGTGAGTTGCTGGCGCGCATCCGTGTGGCCTTGCGCCACAGGGGCACGGCCTTGGCGCCTGCGCTAATCAAGCATTCACTCGACGATTTTCTCGTGGACATCGAAATGCGAACCGTCGAGTGCGGCGGGCAGCCAGTGCACCTCACGCCCACCGAATTCAAGATCTTGGCCCGTCTCGTTCGCAGCGCAGGCCGTGTGGTGACGCACCGGCAGTTGCTCACCGACGTCTGGGGGCCGGATTTCATTGAGCACACGCATTACCTGCGGCTCTACATGGGTCAGTTGCGGGCCAAGATAGAAGCCGATCCGGCAGAGCCGCGCCACTTGCTCACCGAAACAGGCGTTGGCTACCGACTGGCAGTCGAGTGACGTCCAGTGGCTGAAGTTGCCATGATCAGTTCTGCGTCGTCTTGTCTGCCGAGACCTCGAACCCCAGCGTCTTCATTGCCTTGGTCAAGGTCTGCTTCGTCTTCGCGTAGTCGCTCCACGGGTCCACGCCCGCCTCCATCCGCTCGTGCGCGTTCGCGATGGTCCAATGCGCACCGCTCGTGAGTTCCGCCAACTCATCCCATGCCACCGGAATCGACACGCCGAGCCCAGCCCGTGCGCGCGCGGAGAAAGCGCATGCCGTTGTTGCACCGCGGCCGTTTCGCAGATAGTCGACGAAGATCTTTCCCACCCGGTTCTTCGGCCCGCTTTTCGCGACAAAGCGCTTGGGTACGACCTTGGCAAGGTGCTCCACCACGGCCTGCGAAAAGTCCTTCACAGTGTCCCACCCGTCACGCGGCGTGAGCGGCACTACCACGTGCAGGCCCTTTCCACCGCTCGTCTTCAGGAAGCTCTTCAGCCCGAGTTCATCGAGCAGCGCATGCGTGAGCTGAGCGGCCTCCTGCATTGCGGACCATTGCACACCCTCGCCGGGGTCGAGGTCGAAGGTCATGCGGTCAGGCTTCTCGATCTTCCCGACCGTCGCGTTCCAGGTGTGAAACTCCACCACGTTCATCTGCACCGCTCCGATGAGGGCGGTGAAGTTGTCGATGGAAATCATCGGCGGATGACCCGGGTCCAGCTCAGGGTCGAGCAAGGTGATGCCGGAAATCTTCAGCGTCTCGGCGTGCTTTTGAAAAAAGAGCTGATGCTGGATGCCCGAAGGTGCGCGGACCAGCGCCACGGGGCGCTTGACGAGGTGCGGCATGATTTGCCTGGACGCCACGAGGTAGTAGTTGACGAGGTCACGCTTGGTGGCACCCGTGCTCTCGTCGATCACGCGATCGGGGTTGCTGATGCGCACGTCTTTGGGCAGGTCGGGAACATCCATCGGCGCTGCGGTCTTCTTCGACGTCTTCTTCGCCGCCCTCTTTGCAGATGCCGACGCCGATGCCTCCTTCGCAACTGCCTTCGCTGCCACCGGCGCCTCCATCGTGATCACCGTGGCCGGCTTGTCGGTGCGCAGACCGTGGAACACCGAGTGGCGGATGCGCCCGTCTGGCGTCCACTCCGAGAAGGACACCTCGGCCACGAGTTTGGGTTGCACCCAGTGGCCGCGCGCGTCCGGGGCTTTGTCAATGAGCGGCGACTTGTCGACGGTGAGCGGTTTGAGCTTTTGCTGCAGCACGCTCAAGGTCTTGGTGTCGAAGCCCGTTCCCACTTTGCCCGCATAGCGCAGGCTTCCGGCCTCATCGTGGATCGCAAGCAGCAGCGCCCCGATTCCCACGCGCGAGCCATCCGGGTCGGTGTAGCCCACGATCACGAACTCCTGCCGGTGCGTGCACTTGAGCTTGATCCAGCTCGGCGAGCGTCGAGACACATAGATCGAATCGCGGCGCTTTCCAATCACGCCTTCCAGCTGCATGCGGCAGGCATTCTGGAAAATTTCGTCGGGCTCGGCCTTGAAGGCTTCGCTGAATCGGATGCGCTCGCTGGTCTTGCCGTCGAGCAACTTCGATAGCAGCACGCGCCGCTCCTGCAGAGGCACTTCGCGCAGGTCGTACCCCGCAAAGTACGGAATGTCGAAGAGGTAGTACTGGATCTTCTCGGTCTGCGCCGAATCGAAGGCGTTTTGCAGCGCATTGAAATCGGGCGCGCCGTTGGCACCCAGTACGACGATTTCTCCATCGAGCCAGGCTGAGGCCAGCTTGAGTGCCTTGACCACTGCAGCGAGGCCCTTCAACTTCGAGGTCCAGTCGTTGCCGTTGCGGGTGAAAAGACGCACGTCGTTGCCGTCGATGCGGGCGAGAAGACGGTAGCCGTCGAACTTGATCTCGTACATCCAGTCGTCGCCAGGTGGCGGGCGGTCGACCAGTGTGGCGAGTTGAGGTGCGAGGAAGAGCGGCAGGTCACCTTTCTTGGCGCCTTCAGGGACATCGGATTTGTTGACGTCACCTGAGAGGCTGAGAGTATTTCGAGGGGCGGTTTTTTCCGCGGTCGCCGCCCTGCCAGCCACCGCTGCGGCGGCCCGTTTCTGCGCCTTCGCCGTCCCCTCGGGCAAGAACCCGGCCGCGTGCTTGTCCCCCGAAATCACGCTGTCCGGCAACTCAACCACCACGCTGTAGGCCGAAGCCGGCCGCGCTTCCTCGTCGCGCTCCTTGATCAGCAGCCACGGCTCCTGCCTTTCATCACCATGCCCGCGCATGCGGACCAGGGTCCACGCCCCTTTCAGCTTCGCACCACGCAGACGGAACTTGAGCTTGCCCGCCCGATAGCCTGCCTTCGGCTCGCCAATGGGTTCCCAGGTGCCCTTGTCCCACACGATCACTGTGCCGGCCCCGTACTGGCCTCGTGGAATCACCCCCTCGAAGGCGCCGTAGGACAAGGGATGGTCTTCGACGTGGATCGCCATGCGCTTGTCATTCGGGTCGAGACTCGGCCCCTTGGGCACGGCCCAGCTTTTGAGCGTGCCCTCGAGCTCCAGGCGAAAGTCGTAATGCAGGCGCGAAGCCGCGTGCTTTTGCACCACGAAGCTGAGGGCCTTCTTCGGCTTGGCGGTCTTCCCCTTGGGTTCCGGGGTCAGGTCGAAGTCACGCTTTTGCCGATAGCGCTGCAAGAGATCGGTCATGCGGAACATGCAAGCAAACAGAGTTCCCGTCCCTGGACATCTTTCGCAGCCAGGATGCATCGGGAATAAGCCTGAGAGGCTGAGAGTATTTCGAACGTGTCCGAGCACCACGTCAAAAGGCGCCTGATCCAGGCGCAAAGCGCAGCCATGGCTTGGCTATGGCGAGCATTTGCAACGACGAGCAGGGGGGCTTTTGGCGTGATGAGCGGGCATGATCGAAATACTCTCAGCCTCTGAGCCAAGCCCTGTTGGCAAATTGCTCCGTACGCAGGCGCGGGGAACGCCGCTTGCCAAGAGCTTCCAATACCCAGCCCCAAAGGAGTAAACATGACAACGATCAGAGAAGTGATGACGCGCGGCGTCGAAGTCATTGCCCCCGAGGCGTCGCTGCAAAGCGCAGCGCAGTTGATGGATGAACTCAACGTCGGCGCGCTGCCTGTGTGCGAAGGCATGGAACTCGTGGGCATGATCACCGACCGCGACATCACCGTCCGCGCCACTGCGGCGGGCATGGCCCCCGCCGATCACATCGTGCGCGAGGTGATGACCGAACAGACGCGCTGGTGTACCGAGGAGCAGTCCACCGAAGAGGTGATGAAGCAGATGGGCGACGTGCAGATCCGACGGCTTCCGGTGCTGAACGCCGAGCACGAAGTCATCGGCATCGTTTCGCTGGGCGATCTCGCGACGCGCCAGTCAGAGCACGTCGACGAGGTGCTGCGCGACGTGTCGTGGCCGTCGGAGCCGGATCGGCCGGACACGAACACTGCATCGCATTGAAGTCACCCACCTTCTTCATTGCCAGCCGCTTCCGCACATGGTGGCAGGACTGCGCAAGCAGTCTGCGGGGCTGCCGTGATGGAGATGGGGGTGATTCTTTGGGAAACCCCTCACCCCAACCCTTTCCCCCCGCCGGGGGAGAGGGAACCGAAATGCGATCTGGCCCGTATTGCTCTCAGTAGACCAGTGTCTGCGCAGGTGTCGGGAAGACCGGCGCCAGCTCACGATAGGGCAGCCATACCTTGAAGGTTGTCCCCTTGCCCACTGAACTGCGCACCGCCAGCGCGCCACCGTGCAGTTCCACCAGTTGCTTCAGAAGCACGAGCCCGAGTCCCGTGCCTTCGTATTTTCGTGACAGGCCGCTGTCCAATTGGGAAAAAGGTCGGAAAAGTCTGCCAATGTCCTCGGGCGCAATGCCAATGCCGGTGTCGATCACGCTGACCTCGAGATAGCGCGAGCTGGCGAACAAAGGCGCATCGCCCACGCGCTGCATGTCGTCCAGCTGCACCGACGACACCCGCCGTGCGCGCAGGACCACAGCGCCGCCATCCGGGGTGAACTTCACGGCATTGGACAGGAGGTTGTAGGCGATCTGCCTCGCCTTGCGCCGGTCCACGTCGATGCGATCGCTGACGTCCGACTCGAGCTTCAGTTCGATCTGATGCTCCGTAGCGCGCACCTTGAGCATGGACAGGCTGTTTTGCAGCAACTCGTCGACATCGGTCTTCTCAAGGTTGAGCTCCATCTTGCCGGCCTCGATGCGCGACAGATCGAGGATGTCGTTGATCAGGGACAAGAGGTGCATGCCGCTGTCGAAAATCGCGGCGGCGGAGCTGCGCTGTCGCTCGGTCAGATCTCCCAGCATGCCGTCCTTCAACATCTCCGAAAAACCCATGATCGCGTTGAGCGGGGTGCGCAGTTCGTGCGACATGTTGGCGACGAATTCCGACTTCATGCCACTCGCACGCTGCAGCTCCAGGTTCTTTCGCGCGATCTCTGCGTTGATGACTTCGAGCTCTTGCGCCCGACGCTCCAGGTGCTCGTTCAACTCCACGATCTGGTGCTCGCGAATCTGCAGCTCTTCATTCACCGCCACCGCTTGTTCATAGGTGGAAATGAGCAGATCCAGGATTTGCTGCCGCTCGGCATTGATGAAATGCTTCTGCCCGCCGATGTACACCACGATGCCGAGATCGATGCGCCCGCCCTCGGCTTGGCGCAGGTCCTGGTTCAAGAGTGTGTGCTGGATGCGCTTGAGCAGATATTCCTCGGAGTAAGGTTTGCGCACGAAGTTGTCCGCCCCTGATTCGAGCCCGCTGACAATGTCCTTCGGATCGATGAGCGAGGTCACGAGAATCACCGGCGTGTCCTTGAAGGCCGGGTCCGTCTTGATGGCGCGGCACAGCTCGTAGCCGCCCATCTCCGGCATGACCACGTCCGACAGCACAAGGCGCGGCTTGCTCTGCTTCATCGCATCCAGGGCCTTCCTGCCATTGCCTGCGACGCGCGTGCGGTAGCCGTGGCTTTCCATCAGGTACTTGAGCCTTGCCGCCTGCGTCGGACTGTCTTCGACCAGCAGGATCTCGATCGAGGGCGCGGCCAAGCCGTTGCCCGCAGGCCGAGTGTCATCAGGGGTGCTCATCGTCGCTCTCCCAAGGTCGGAACGAGCCGCTTCAATGTCGACGCCATGTCATGTGGTGCAAGGATGTGCATCGCGGCCCCGAGGCGAACTGCTTCGCCCGGCATGCCATAGATGACCGCGCTCTCGCGGTCTTGCACCATCGTGAGTGCACCGGCCTTGCGCATGGTGGCCAGTTCCTTCGCGCCGTCATCGCCCATGCCGGTCATCAACAAGCCAGCGGCCCGACGTCCATATTCTTTTGTCACGGAGTCGAACAGTGTCGCCACGGCAGGGCGAAATCCGTTCACCGGAGCGCCATCCGTCAACACGATCCTGCCCTCCCCTCGGACTTGCATGTGCGCCCCTTCGGGAGCCATGTAGGCCACGCCGGACTCGAGCCGGTGGCCGTGCGCGGCGACGCGGATCGGATACCCAGACACACGGAATAGCCACTGCACCAGCCCGTCCGTGAAGCCCAACGAAATGTGCTGGACGATGACAATGGGCGCTGAAATGCCGGGCTGCAGTGCCGAGAGGAAAGCCTGCAACGCAAGCGGTCCGCCGGTCGACGCGCCGATGGCTACGAGTGAAATGGCGCTCGCATGCGACACCGCAGGCACCTGCGGATTTGCGCACTGAAACGCGGTCGACGGCCAGCGGCGCACAACCGGGACTTCGGCCATCAGCGCCAGGGAGTTGAGCAACTCCTGCCGTGCGGCATCGAAGTTCTCATGCCCCGGCCCAGGCGGCTTGCCGAGCACCGTCAGCGCACCTGACTCCAGGGCCTCGAAGCTCTCAGCGACCTCGTGCGGATTCAAGGTCGCGGTGACCATCACGATGCGCGTTGGGCAGGTCTCCATGATGCGGCGTGTAGCGGCAAAACCATTGACCACCGGCAGATGAATGTCCATCACGATCACGTCGGGGCGAATGCGCTCAGCCAATTCGACCGCCTGCTCACCGTCGTCGACGACGCCGACGACGCGCAATCGAGCATCCGAATCGATCAGCCCGGCCAGCAGCGCGCGATAGGTCGGCGAGTCATCGACCACCAGTACGCGCACGGGTTTGGCACTGTCACACATGCTCATAGAAGTGTCCGTATCGTGTCGAGCAATCGCCTCTGGTCGAAGCCGTGCTTGACGATGTAGGCGTTGGCGCCCGCCTCGACGCCGCGCTCCTTGTCCTCGCGCGTGTCAAGCGCGGTAACGAGGATGATCGGCAACTCGGCCAGGCGCTTGTCCCGGCGCACTCGCGCCGTGAGTCCGAAGCCATCGAGCCGTGGCATCTCGGCGTCCGTCACCAGCAAATCGAACTCTCCGCTTTGCAGACTGGCAAGCGCCTCCGCGCCGTCTGCGGCGGTCGTCACGCGGTAGCCCGCTGATTCCAGGATGTCGCGCAAGCGCGTACGCGAAGTGATGGAGTCGTCGGCCACGAGCAATGACGCGCCAGCGTTCGGCGCTTGCGCCGAACGCCACGACGGCACACGCCCGCCGCGCGCCAGCGTTGCCGACTTGACCAAGTCTGCCATGTTGAGAAGGGGCACCACCTGTCCCGCGCCCAGCACCGTGGCTGCAGCGATGTTGGGCACGCGGCGCAATGGCGGGGCGAGCGGCTGGACCAGAACCTCCTGGTCGCCAATCACCTCGTCGACCGCGAAAGCAAATGGCCCGCCGGCTCCGGCGACCACGATGATCTGCACATGGCGTGGCCGGTCGCGTGTGGCCGAACGTGCCTTCACGCCAAGCGTCGCGGCGAGCGAAACGAGCGGCAACATGGCGCCGTCCACGCGGATGCTGTCGTGCCCGTCCTCAGTGACGACGTTCTCGGGCAGCAGCCGCAACACACGTTCGACATGGCGTGAGGGGAACACGAACGGTCGGTCACCCGCCTGCACAAGCACGCCGCGGAAGGTCGAGAGGGTCGCGGGCAGCACGATGAGAAAGCGCGTGCCGACGCCGCCTTCGGGACGCAGTGCGGCGATCGAGCCGCCCAGGGCATCGACCTTCTCGCGCACGATGGCAAGTCCGAGGCCATGTCCTGACAGATCGGTGAGGATTGAACTCGTCGACAGCCCGGACTCGAACACCAGTTGCCCAATCTGCACCTCGTCCATGCCTGAGAGCGCGCTCTCGGTACGCAGGCCCATCTTCTGTGCCCGCGAACGCACCTTGTCGAGGGCAATGCCTGCACCGTCGTCGGAGATCGAGATCTCGACCCGGTTTCCATCGCGCGCCGAGACTGCGATGAGAATGCGTCCGCGCCGCGGCTTGCCAGCGCCGTGCCGCTCCTCAGGCATTTCGATGCCGTGGTCGACGGCATTGCGGATGAGGTGGGTCAGCGGCGTTTTCATTTGCTCCAGGATGCGCCGGTCCACCTCCAGCGACGCACCTTCGATCTGCAGGTCGACCTCCTTGCCGCTGTCGTGGGCGAGGTCGCGAACCATCTTGGGTGCGGACACGAAAAGCGAGGAGAAGGGCAGCATGGACATCTGCTTCATGTCGTCGAGGAGGCGATCGACACGGGTTCCGAGGGTGCGACGTTCCTGTGCCACGGCTCGGGCGTGCCGCCCGAGCCGCTCGCACAGTGAGCGGACGAACAAGTCGTCCGCATCCAAGGCGTCGAGCAATTGTTCGAGCAGCCGCTTGTCCTTCGCGTTCGCCATGTCCTCCACTGCGCCCGATCGACGCAGCAGCCGCGCGTGACGCGAGCGCTTGTCGGCGCCGCGTCGCCAGGCAGCCAACATGTCGCCAATGGCCTGTACATCGTCGGCAAGATGGGTGCCGCTGAACTTGAGCGCGTGCAACTCCTGCGACTGCGTCATCAACGCGTCGAGCTTGGGGGTGGCGACCCGCACGCTGTCGGATGCAGCCGGAGTCACGGCCGGACCAAGGGGTGACGCGTGAGGCATGGTGACTGCGGACGCAACAGCAGCGACTGACGGTGTGACCTGAGCCAATGGCGGCCCCGTCCCACCAGGCACCAAGTCCAGCAAGGACCGTGACAAGGATGCAGGCAAACCTGCATCAACCTCGCCCGCCGTGCCGACGTCGCGCGACAGAAGCCGGCCCAGCCCGTCGATGCTCGCGTACATGGTCGTGAAGAACTTGGCCGAGGTCGCGAGTTCGCCGCGCTTCAATGCCGACAGCACGCGCTCCATCGGTTGGCACACGCGTTCGATGTCGGCCAGGTTGACCGAGCGCGACGCGCCCTTGAGGCTGTGCGCCTCGCGAAAGAGCGTCTCCACGGCAACGGCCGCCTCGCCCGGCGGCGGGTTGCGCTCAAGCTGCAGCAACATCTGCGACATCGCCGCCAGATGCTCCTGCGCCTCGACCGTGAAGGTCTGCAGCAATAACTTCAAGAACTTGTCGTCTTCCATGTCCTTAAACCTTGTACTGCCCGACCATTCCTTTCAGGCGTTTGCCGAGTTCATGCAATTGATGTGCGGCTATCTCGGCTTGCCGCGTGCTGTCCATGTTTTGGGCGGTGGTCGTCTTGATGTTGCCCATGGCCTGCGCAAGCTGGTCCATGCCCACAAGCTGCTGCTGTGCAGACACTGCGATCTGGCTCGCTGCCGAGGCGCTCTCGGCGATGCTGTCAGACAGGCGCTGGATGGCCTCGCCCGCGTCCTTGGACTGCCGCGCACCAGCATCCACCACCTTCGCGCCCTCCTCTGCCGCCACCACCGCATTGCTGGTGGCCTTCTGGATTTCACTCAGGATGCTGCGCACCTGGGCCGTGGCCTGACGCGATTGCGCGGCGAGGCTCTTCACCTCGAGAGCCACGACCGCAAAGCCCACGCCGTGCTCGCCCGCCCGAGCCGCTTCGATGGACGCATTCACCGCCAGCAGGTTCGACTGCTCCGACAGGTCGTTCACGCTCGCGATGATTTCGCCGATGGCCTGGGTCTGCTCCGACAGCCGCATGATGCTGTCGGCAATCAATTCCATTTGCTCGCGAATCTGCTGCATGCCTTCGATGGCGTCCTCGACCGACCGGCGGCCGGTCTTCGACACCTGCGCCGCCTTCTGCGCGGCCTCGGACACGTACCTCGCCTTCTGCGTGGACACGATGGCCGTCTGCTTCACCTCATCGAGCGTGACCGCCGTCTGGCTGATCACCGCCGCTGCCTGCGTGGCGCCAGCAACCACTTGCGTGGTGCCAGTCAAGATGGCGCTGGTCGAGCTGCCCAGCACGCCCACGCCGTCGCTGACCTGCCGGTTCAGGTCGCGCAGGTTCTCGACCATGGTCGCGAAAGCCTGGCCCAGTTCGTCGCGCTGCGACTGCAGCGTGACCTGCACGGTGAGATCACCGGTGGCGATCAGCTTGGCGATCTCTGCCTTCGCCTGCAGGTTGTCGATCATGTCGACGAAGGCCTTGCCCAGCACGTCCTGCTCGGACTTCGGAACAACTTTCAAGGCCAGGTCACCCTCCGCGATCTGCCGCGCGATCTGGGCTTTTTCCTGCAGCGATGCGCTCATCTGCCGGAAGGCATCTTCGAGCTGCCCGATCTCGTCGGCGCGCGCCGCGCTGGGCGACAGCACCACGATTTCGCCTGCCGATACGCGCCGCGCCGCATCGGCCATGTCACGCAGCGGGTTCACAATCACCGCGTGCAAGCGAGTGGCCACGGGCAGCGTGATGAGCAGCGAGGCGATCATCACGAAAAGAATGATGCCGCCGTAGCGAGCGAGGCGCAGCGCGACCGGCTCGGTGCTCAGGCGCAGGTGCACGGTGCCGACCCGCCGCGTGCCCTGCTTCACCAGCCAGATGGTCACGAGCTCGTCGCCCTCGAAATGCTGCCCGGGCTCCGGCGTCCGCGGCATGACCGTCGTCTCGCTGCCAGCGCGAATGTAGCTTGCGAACAGTGATCCGTCCGGCCCGTAGATAGCGGCCGCCGAGATGCCAGGATTCGTGCGCAAGGCGTTCAGATATTCCTGCGCGGCCTTCGTGTCGTTGAATTCAAGCGACGCGGTGACACTGGCGGCCAGCAGCTCGGCCTGCACCAGGGCATCCTGGGACTGCTGCTGGCGATACGTGTAGACCTCGTAGGCAACGATTGCGGAGCCTGCGAGCAGCAACGCCACCGCGTTCGCAAGCACCGTGATGAGCAGCAGCTTGCGCCTGATGGGAATGTTGATGAGCCAGCGGAACATCAGCGAGGTCCCCGCGGTTTCACAGCCAGCGCCACGTTCAGCAGCTTGGAGCTGATACCCAGGCCGTGCTGCGCAGCCGTGTCGTCGTCCACGGTGAAGCGCACTCGGTTGTCGCGCAGCACGAAGTTGATCACGCCGTTGCCGCCTTGCGTGTCCGTCACCACGAGCACCGGACTGCCTTTGAGCAAGTCGAAGCGCACCGAATCTGCCCCGACATAAGCCACATGGCAGCCGGAGTCGCGAGACAAGGTCTTGATGCGACGCACGACCAGAGGTCTCCATTGCGACTGCTGGTCGTGCGTCGCTTCCTCCAGCAGCGGCCCGAACGGGTCCTCGCCCACCACGCACAACACAATGGGTGACGTCGGGCTTGAAAATGCAAGCGGCGGCCAGTCGACATAGAACGGAAACTTTGCGAGATAGGCGGCCTTGACCGAGTATTCGAGCGGCTCGGCCGCCTGGGCCGAGTTCGCATCGACAGCGAGCCACAGCATGAATGCGATCGACGCGGCCACGCATTGGAGTGGATGCATCACAGTGCCCATAGGAGCCTCAGCGCGAAGCTGCGTTCGTATTCGGCACGGGCGGGCGCCGCGCCGAATTCAGCATGCCGCCCGAGCAGATTGAAGCCCGAGAACGAGAGTTCGAGGTTTTTTCTGATGGGCCACGCGAGCTGTGCGTCCAGCGTGGTGTAGCCCGGCACTGCGGGACTAGGCAGGGCTGCGACCGAGCGCAATGCGAGGTCCAGCGACATGTCGCGCGGCAGCGACCAGCTCGAGCGCAGCGTGAACTGGTGCTTCGGGTCGTTGCTGTTGCCGGATGCAGTGCCAGTAGCTTGGCTATCCGGCGCGAAGCTGAAGGACTGGTGCTGCAGCAAAAGGCCGGCGTTCACGCGCCAGCCCTCGTGCACCTGGTAGCCGCCCCAAGCTTCGATGCCCTCGGTCCGCGCCCTCACGCCATTGCCCAGCACGAAGTTGCCTGAGCCGTTGGGTTCGACGCTTCGCAGACGGTCGTAGACGTGGACAAAGGTCGACACCGAGTACGACAGGTCGGAGCGCGGCTGTCCCCGGTACCCGAGTTCGTAGGCCGTGAGCCGCTCTGATTTGAAGTCGGGGCCGCCCAAAAGGCTGGGCGCCCCGGGCGGTGCGAAAACCAGTAAGCCGCGATCCAGTCGCGACGGCGTGCGCACTGCCCGCGAGACCGCGGCCCACAACAGCGCCTGTCCATCGGGCTTCCAGGCGATGCGCACATTCGGCTGATATTCGAGGCCGGTGTAGCTGTTGTCCTCGAGCTTCAAGCCCAGGGTGAGCTTGGTGCGCGGCTGTATCGTCCAGGTGTCTTGCGCGAACAGGTTGGCAAGCGTGAGCTTGCTCTCGGCCGGAGAGAACGCGAAGGACGCCGCGGCGGAGGTCTTGTCGCGCTGTTCTCGCATGCCGCCGCCCCAGACGATCTCGTGAGCCGATCCCAGTTGGAAATGGTGCTGGGCGTCGATGTCGATGGTGTCGAGGTCTTCGGTGAAGAAGCCCTCTTGGCGACGTTTGTAGGTGTCGAAGTAGGCCTGGAACTGCAAGCCCGACTTGTCTTCGTATTCCCGGCTCCAGCGTGCGATCAGGTTCGCTCCCGATGTGTTGCGCTGTGGCCGGCTAAGCGCCTGCGCATCGCCCTGGTAGATGTCGCCTTGCAAGGTCCAGTTCGATGCCTTGCCCCAGTCGGCCCGAAAGCCCGCCTGCTCCCGGTTCCAGGCATCGTTGATGTCCGTGCCGTTGGCGCGCTTGTGGTGGTCGAAGCGAAAAGACTTGGCATAAACACGCACGGCCCCGTCGTCGCCCAGCGCCACGCCGTGCCGCGCCGCGAGGCCGCGCTCCTGGGAACCGGCGATGGCAGCGGCGAGCGTTCCGACGGTGTCTTTCGCCGACAGCGTGATCACGTTGATCACGCCATTGACCGCGTTCGCGCCCCACAGCGTGCCGCCGGGGCCGCTCACGACTTCGATGCGTTCGATGTCGCCGATGAACACATCCTGCACATCCCAGAACACACCCGAATGCAGCGGCGTGTAGACGGTGCGGCCATCGATCATCACGAGCAGCTTGTTCGCGTTGTCGTCGTTGAAGCCGCGTGCACTGATGGCATAGCCATTGGAGCTGCTACGGGCCACCTGCAAGTTCGGCGCGAGCCGCAGAACCTCGGGCAGCGTGGTGGCCCCGCAGCGGCGGATGTCCTCACGCGTGATGACGTACACCGAGGCGGCCGCATCGGCCAAGCGCTCGGGGCGTTTGGACACCGACGAAATTTCAATCTCGGACAGCTCTTCGATGGACAGTCGCGCCAGGCTCGCGGGCGATCTCGACGCGACGCTCTCGGCGGAATCGGCCGCGCCCGCGGCGGGGCTTATCGCCTGAAGCACAGCACCGGTGACCAGCGACAGCCGCCAGGGGCGGACCCGATGACGGCTCGCTCCAGCGCAGAGTTCCACGCCATGCGGAACACAAGACCGCGTCTTTGGCCCCATGACGTCGTTGCAAATCCTCGCGATACCACGGGTATCGCTGCGGTTCGCGCCTAGTGTCGCGTCAAGCCACAAATGCCGGCTGCTCGCTTGCTCTCGAAGCGCATTGCTGCGTTGCGCCTCCTCGCCATAGCGACGGCTATGACTCGTCGGCGCGCCTTGCACTGCGCTCCGACAGCGGCGCGAGCAACCGACACTTGTGGCTTGACGCGACACTAGCCACGCGGCCAAATCCATCAGTCTTATCAAGTTCCGCAGAGCGTGGAACACTGCACTAATTCGCTTGCGATCCACACCGGCCAAAGCCGGTTCTCCGTGTAATCGGGCCATGAATCCTCGCCTGTAGTTGTGCAGCCGGATGGCTGTCGATGTTCTGAATCATGACGAACATATTCATCCGGAAACCTCTTCGTCCACAACGAAGGCCGGGTCGCTTGCAATGCCTTGCACATCGAGCACCGTCAGCTGCTGCGGCGTGATGCCGCGAATGCAGTTTGCACGATGTTGCATCGACGACGAGAAGCTGGCCTGCAGATCTGCCAGGAGCAGCCGATGTCCGCCGACGATGCTGTCGGCGAGCACGCCGAACTCCATGGCCGCATGCTGCAGGATGATCACCTTGTTCAGATCGGTCAGCCCCGACTCGGGAAGATCCAGGAATTTCTTGAGGTCGACGACCGCAATGATTCGACCGTGAGCACTCATGATGCCCGACACGAAGGCGGGCGTGCAAGGCAAGGGTGTCAACTCCTGCAATGGTCGCACTTCACAAACATTTGACGCGGGAACGGCGTAGCGATTGGAACCCAGCAAGAATTCGATGACCTCCATGCCGGGTCCGCGGTTCGCGTTGGCGGGTTCTGCTGCGAGGGCGCGTGCACGCGCCTCGAGTGCGGCGCGCCTGGCCTCGGGCGCCTGCGACTGCCCGCGCATGATGGCCTCTTCCGCCTTGGCCAGGCGTTGGTTGATCTTGGCCCAATCAATGCTGCGTGAGGGCATGTCGTGATTCATGCGGGGACTCCGCTTGCACGCGTGCCGCTGTTGACCCAGGTCAGCCGATGGAGCGCCGCACGAGCCAGCACGAGAGTCGGATCGAGGAACAAAGCGCGGCGCAGGGCATCGCGCGCCTGCTGGGGCCGCAGCAACGCTTCGAGCAAGGCAGCGTGTTGCAGGTGCAACATGGCATCGCACTTGTCGCGCAGAAGCGCGATTTCGCAACGGGTGAGGGCCTCGACGAGATCCCAGGCGACTTTTTCCGCATCGATCACAGGCGGCTCCACGGGCATCGAAGCCTCTGGCGCAGGCTGGGTCGATGTGGGCCCCATGAACCACGGCAACTTGCGGTGGACCACCATATCGCCGCTCCGCACTTCACGAAAACCGTCAAAGAGCCCTGCACTCGCCTCGGTCGCGCCGACTTGCAGTAGACCGTCATCGGTCAGAGATGAACGCAAGTGCCGCACCGCCGAGCGCGCCTGATCACGATCGAAATAGATCAACACGTTCCTGCAAAGAATCAGGTCGAAGGCGCCGGCTGGAACTGGCTGCGCAAGGTTGGCGTAGCAAAACTGCGTCAGTCGCTTTTGCATGGGCTTGACAGCGAAGCGCTGCTCGTCCAGTGCGTCGAAATAGCAATCACGCACCATGTCAGGCACACCTCGGAATGACCATTTGCTATAGACACCCTGCTCGGCCCGCGCCAGAAAGCCCCTGTGAATGTCGGTACCCAGGACGACAATGTCCCAATCGGCGTGATCGGGCACGAGTCGACTCAGCATGATGGCCACCGAATAGACCTCCTCACCGGTGGAGCAACCGGCGCTCCACACGCGAAGCGTGCGCGTGGTGGTCCGGCGCTGTGCAATCAGCGGCGGGAGCAGCTCATGCTCGAGAAGATCGAAAGCAGCGGGCTCGCGGAAGAAATAGGTCTCGCCGACGCAAAGATGCCTTGCCAACGTCTCGATGTCGGCTTGCAGCCACGGCCGGGCAAGCCATTGCCCAAGTTCGACGCGTGCGTCGCCCGACTCGCTGGCTTGAGTGAGCCCATCAATGGCTCGGTGCAGATCGGCGTGTCGAGCGGCGTCGAACCGCAAGCCGGTGCACGCGGCAATCCTGTCGCTGAAGGCCTGGACGAGAGCGTCTCCAACCCCGTGCGTCATCGCCGTCCCTGTGCGTGATGTGCGCTGATGCGCGTTGTCTGTCGAGAATGCTCCGAAAGCAACGACTTGTCGAGCCGCGATATGGTCGTGGTCGGGCCTTTTTTTGCCACATGTGGGCTCGACACGCCCCCCAAGGCACCCTCTTCGCGAGAGGGAATTCATTTCCGGGGGTGACTCTCATCGAGGCTGAATCCACAATCGTTCAAGAGCCCCTGGGGAGAGGACAACCCGAGGACACACATGCCGCACGACACCGCCACCGACACCATGACCGAAGTACTGGACCTGCGAGGCAAAGTTCTCTACATCGAGGACAACCCTCTCAATATCGAACTTGTCGAGGCTGCGTTGTCGCGCTACCCCGGCATCACACTCGTGACAGCCAATACAGGCATGGAAGGCATACGCCTTGCGCGCTCTGAGGAACCCGACTTTGTGCTGCTGGACATGCACCTGCCCGACATCGGCGGCCTGGAGGTGGTGCGAGCGCTGAACGAAGAGATCGCCGCTGGAAAGCTGCGAATCACCTTGCTCACCGGCGACAGCTTGTCGATGGACATCGTGAAGGCCATGAGCCTCGGCGCCTACGATTACTGGCTCAAGCCGTTGCACATGTCCAAGCTCGAAACCGCATTGAAGCGGGCCTTGATCAAAGGTCGCACTGAAACAGGCAGGAACTAGCAGCTCATTCGTTCAATAGCACTATTTCGTTTTTCGACAGCAGCGATCCCCGCGCACATCACGACGACCTTGAGACCTTGCAAACCGGGTCCCGGCCCAATGTGCCGAACTGGGCGAGGACCGTATCGACCAATTCCTGGTTGGTGAACGGCTTGGCCAGGACCGCGTCCGCGCCTGCTGCGAGCGCCCGTTCCGGCCGCGGGGCCGCCGAGACCACGAGAATCTTGAAGGGCCGGTTCCGTGGCGAGTCTCGCAGCAGTTGCAGGACATCCATGCCGTCGATCCACGGCATCTGGATGTCGAGTGTCAGCAGAGCCGGCTTGAATGTGCACAGCAACGACCGGACCTGCAGGCCGCTGCTTGCGAACAGGCACTCGAACCCGGCACGTCTGAGGACGCGGTTCATCGCCCGTGCCATAGCCACTTCATCGTCCACGATGAGCACGCGGCTCTGCAAGTTGCCGCAGTCGGCGTCCAAGCCAGGACCGCGCGGCCATGTGTCCATCGTAGTCATCGAGCACACTCCCTTGTCTGCCTGTGGGTGTTTGGCGCCACTCCAACGGAGTTTCGGCATTTGTCGTGGCACGTGCAGGACCACGTGCGTGACAGAGTTGCTGTCTCTTGCCAGCGTCACGCGTTTCCCACGCCATTCGGCTCCCTTGAAGTGAGGGGGTCAGGAAGCCCAGCAACCATGCGGCCTCCAGCGCGTCGTCTGGGCGAGAACGAGTACGAATGGCTGCGCGACGTCCACGACCAACTCGACCGCATTCAGATCAAGCGCTACACGGGACGCGTTTCAGGATCTGCACCAACAAGCACAGCCTGCCCGGCGAGCTCGAGATCCCGATGGAATCCCGTCTTCGCTACTGCTCACGGTGCATGGTTTGTCGTATCACGGCGTCATACGATTTGCGGCGTAGGCGGCTTCGCTAATTGAAGCACCGTTTCGTCTTTTCCGCGCCTTCCCGCACCCCCGCGGCTACCGTCACTGGTGTCTCGATGGCGCTGTCCGCCACCGACGCCACCCGACATGACCAAGCCCATCGGATCCGCGCCCGCCTCTACACCGCCCACACTGCCGCCCGCCACGCCATCGGGGACGTCCGGCACCGGCCCGTCCCGGCCAGTCGGCGGGCCGCCCGACCTGGGTCGCGCGCCTGCGCTCCCGGCAGGCGCAAGGACTGCCGGCGCATCGACCGCAGGGCGCGCC
>JAJKJU010000226.1 GCA_021153565.1 Rhizobacter sp. | reverse complement strand
GTTCAGTGCAACGGGATCTTTAGCCTACCGGCCGCGGCGGTCACGCCGTGCCGTCAGCGGAGACCGGGGCGCCGCGTCCGCCAGACTAAAGACTCTCTGCATTCCAGACTAAAGACTCTCTGCATTATGGAAAGCTCTCCATAACAGTCTGAAGCAGGTTGTTGGCTGAGGTAGCCTCGGGGTCAGCTGATGGCCGGACCCCTGCCGGCTACGAACTGAATCATTGGGACCGCTGCACGGGTCCAGAGCGGCTTTCACGTTTCTTCAGGTCGCAGGCAATCATCGCTTGAGATTCCCGGCTCGCTCTCCTCGCTCTCGGACAAGGCGTCGCGTGGTCACAGCCTCACTTAATGAGGTCCTGACCGATGCAATAGGGCTGTTCTCAAATAATGTGGGCGCGTTCTCACGTTCTCACGTAATGCGGGCTAGAGAGCCCCGATGTTCTCAGCCAATGTGGTCCCGAACCGCGGATGTACTCGGGTCCTGTCGCGGATGTAATCGGGCCACTCCAAATACTTGAGACTCCTGACCAACTTGCACGAAACCTCACGCCCGCAAGAGGCCGCGATCAGGGTGGTTTTCGCGCCAGCTTCATGGACTCCATTGGCGACGTCACGACAGTCACCTACATTGCCCATCGGTTATCCGCGTTGACGGTGCGCCAAAAACCAAAGCGCTTAGGGAGCGACAAATGCAATCGGCGGGATGCAGGACGAGGACGCGAGCTGCGTCAGACTCAAGCGGCAAGACCACGAAGACGCGCACGGCGGCATGGTTGACGGGCGTGCTTCTCGCACTGATGGCGCACAGCGTGCGCCACCACCGTTCAAACGTTTTCGCCCCAAGGCGAGGTGGCACGGGTGCGGCAGGCGCGAGCCACATTCTCGGAGTCCATGGTTCGCTTCGGCGACCCCCGACTGCCGGCGCCATTCGAACTGAAATGCGCCAATACCACGCCGGTGACAGGCACCGGTCGTTGGGTGGACGACAAGACCTGGGTCTACGACTTCACGCAAGACGTGCCAGCTGGCGTGCGCTGCGAATTCAATCTGAAGCCCGGCCTGAAGTCGATTGCCGGAGAGGCGGTGACCGGGCCGGCACAGTACAAGTTCAGCACGGGCGGACCATCGTGCCTACCCGCAACCCGATGAGGGTGCACCCATCGAGGAAGAACAGTTCTTCGTCCTCCTGCTCAACGGCCAGGCGACGGCGGAAAGCATCGAGAAGAACGGCTACTGCGAGGTGAGCGGCATCGGCGAGCGCCTGGGCCTGAAGGTGGTCACGGGCCCGAATCGGGACGCGATCATCACGGCCGTGAGCCTGGTGCCGCAACAGGGGCGAGTGGTCGTGGTCCGATGCGAGCGGCCGCTGCCCAACGAATCGACGGTCAAGGTGGTCTGGGGCACGGGCATCGCAACACCTTCGGGCGTGCCCAACAGCGCAGAACGACGCATTCAATACACGGTGCGCAAGCCTTTTGCTGCGAGCTTCACCTGCGAGCGGGTCAATTCGCGCTCCGACTGCTTGCCGATCAAGCCGATGCGTGTGGAGTTTTCTTCACCAGTGCCACGCAAGTTCGCCGAGCGCATCGTGCTCGTCTCGCCCGACGGCACTCGCAAGCCGCAGATCGAGCAGCATCGTGGCGAGAACAGCGAACAGCTGCTGTCCTTCGGTGAAGGGGCATTGCGCAAGTTTCTCTTCGTCTTCAGCCGCAACAAGGGCGAGGTGACGAGCGACCCGTCGGAGAGCGGCGTGAGCGCCGTGCAATTCCCGGCACCGCTGCCAGAAAACGCCAGCCTGCGCATCGAACTGCCCAAGGAATTGCGCGACGACGCTGGCCGTCCGCTCAGCAATGCCGACCTGTTCCCCTTGACGACCAAGACGGCGCAAGCGCCGGCGTTGGTGAAGTTCCCGGCGGCAACGTTCGGCGTGTTGGAACTGAACGCCGAGCCCACGCTGCCGGTAACGGTGCGGCAGGTGGAAGGCGACCTGGCGGTGAAACGCCTGAGCGTGGCGCCCGGGGCCGTTCGCGACCTTCGGGTTCAGGATGACACCTCGATCATCGAGTGGCTGGCGCGGGTGAAGCGCTACGACGAAAACAGGCTGCCGCGCGCAGCGGTCGAAAGCGAGCTCGGCATCAGGCTGCCCGAGGTGGACAAGAAGAAGCCCGCACGCAAGTCGAAGCGATACGGCGAAGACACGGAGAACGAGGACGACAACGAGTACATGCGCAACACCGTGCAGACGCGATCGGTGAGCCTTTTGAACCGTGAGAAGACTGCGAGCCGCCTGAGCCTGCCGCCGACCGACGCGAAGGACACACGCCCCTTCGAAGTCATCGGAATTCCGATGACGCAACCCGGGTTCCACGTCGTCGAAATCGAGTCTCCCAAGCTCGGCGCCGCGTTGCTGGACAGCACGGCCCCGATGTACGTTCGAACCAGCGTGCTCGTGACCAACCTCGGCGTGCACTTGAAGTGGGGCGCAGTGAATTCCACCGTCTGGGTCACCACCCTGGACAAGGCCCAACCGGTGGCCGATGCGCAGTTGCAGATCTCCGACTGCCGCGGCGACGTGATGTGGACTGGCCGCAGCGACAAGCAAGGGCTGGCCTTGGTCAACAAGGAACTTCCGCCGCTGGATTGGCAGTACTGCAATGGCAGCGACAGCGATGGTGGGCGCGAGCACGGCTACTTCGTCAGCGCGCGCAAACCCGATGCCACCGGCCGAGCCGACATGGCCTTCGTATGGTCAACCTGGAACCAGGGCATCGAGTCCTGGCGCTTTCACGTCAGTGCGAGCAACCACGGCATGACGTCGCAGCAGCTCTACCACTCGGTGCTCGATCGCACCTTGTTGCGTGCCGGGCAGACGGTGTCGATGAAACACCATGCGCGCACCGAACAGATGCTGGCCCTGAGCCTCACTGCCCCTGGCGATCTGATGAGCGAGGTGCGCATCATTCATGAAGGTTCGGGGCAGAAGTTCACCTTCCCGCTCACTTGGCGCCAGGGGCGTTATGCAGAAACCACCTTCGCCATTCCAGCCGATGCCAAGCTGGGCGTGTACAACATCGTGCTCGCAACGGCGCATCAGGCTTTTGCCACGGGAAGCTTCCGGGTCGAGGAATTCCGCCTGCCCGTGATGACGGGGCGGATCATCCCGCCCAAGGCTGCGTTGATCGATCCGCAAGACGTGGCGCTCGGCGTGCAGTTGAACTACGGCAACGGTGGCGGTGCGGCGGGCATGGCGGTGCGGGTGTCGGCGCAAGTGCGCGACGCCAACGTCGGCGCTGCGGTCCGGGTGAATCGGTTTCCGGGCTTTCGCTTCGAGCCGCCGCGGGAACCCACCGACCCGAATGCGCGGTCGCCGTTCTCGGAGGAATACGTCGATGAAGATGACGAAAGCCAATCGGTGCAGACGCGCGATGAGCGCTCGCAGCTCGTCGCCAACAAGCTGCCGCTCAAGCTGGACAAGACCGGCGCGGGCACCGTCACGCTGACCAAGCTGCCGCAGAGCAAGCGCGCGCGCGAACTGCTGGTACAGGCGACGTATGCCGACCCGAACGGCGAGATCCAGACCCTGAGCCAGACCTTGCCAGTGTGGCCGTCGGGCATCGTGGTGGGCCTTCGCACAGACTCATGGGTGTCGGTCAAGCAAAAGGTTGCCACGCAGGTGATCACGCTCGACACCATGGGCCGGCCGGTGGCCGGCGTGTCGGTGTCGGTACGTGCGCTGGCACACAAGACCTCGTCGACACGTCGTCGCCTGGTGGGCGGCTTCTATGCCTACGACAACCGCAACGCCGATGAGGACATCGGCGAAGTCTGCAGTGGCACGAGCGATTCGCGCGGGCTGGTGTTCTGCGATGCGCAGATGAAGGCGCCGGGCGAGATCGAACTCATTGCGCAGGCCAAGGA
The DNA here is from genome assembly GCA_021153565.1 of Rhizobacter sp. Taxonomy (GTDB): domain Bacteria; phylum Pseudomonadota; class Gammaproteobacteria; order Burkholderiales; family Burkholderiaceae_C; genus Albitalea. Next base: position 3,772 of record JAJKJU010000226.1, on the reverse strand, counting down.
CAGCGGTGGCCATGTGGCGCAGGCCGCTGCAACAGTGTGGGTGACGCGCCAGGGCGAAATCTGGTTCGGCGGCGACAACCAGGACCGCATGGACGTGATCCCCGAGCAACGTTCGTACGAAGCGGGCCAGACGGCGAGGCTTCAGGTGCGAAGCCCCTTCCGGCACGCGACGGCGCTGGTGGCCATTGAGCGAAACGGCATCATCGAGACGCGCACTGTGGAATTGAACGGACGCGACCCGACCATCGACATTCCAGTCAAGGCCGACTGGGCGCCCAATGTCTTCATCTCCGTGCTGGCGGTACGCGGCCGCGTGCGCGACGTGCCGTGGTATTCGCTGTTCACCTGGGGGTGGCGTTCGCCCTCGCAGTGGTGGCAGTCCTATCGCGACGAAGGCCAGTCCTATCAGGCGCCCACGGCCATGGTTGACTTGTCCAAGCCGGCCTTCAAGTACGGCATCGCCGAGATCGAGGTCGGCATCGCGGCGCATCGCCTGAAGGTGGACGTGACGCCCGACAAGGCGAGCTACGCGATTCGGGCGACGAGCCAGGTGCGCGTCAAGGTGAGCCTTCCGGACGGTCGCCCCGCGCCTGCCGGCACAGAGGTCACGCTGGCCGCGGTCGACGAGGCCTTGCTTGAGCTCAAGCCCAACGACAGCTGGGACTTGCTCGAAGCCATGATCCGCAAGCGCGGCTACAGCGTCCAGACATCGACCGCGCAGATGCAGATCATCGGCAAGCGTCACTACGGCAAGAAGGCCGCGCCGGCAGGCGGCGGCGGCGGGCAGTTTCCGACGCGCGAACTCTTCGACACGCTGCTCTTGTGGAACCCGCGCGTCATGCTTGATGCCAACGGCGAGGCCCTGGTCAGCGTGCCGCTCAACGACTCGTTGACGGCCTTCCGCATCGTCGCGGTGGCCGACGTGGTCCAGGGCAAGAATGCCGCGACGTTCGGCACCGGCCGCGCCAGCATCCGCGCCACTCAGGACTTGCAGATCGTGTCGGGCGTGCCGCCCCTGATCCGCGAGGGGGACCGCTACCGCGCGATGTTCACGCTGCGCAACACCACGGGCACCGCAGTCGATGCGCAGTTCAGCGCGCAGATGGGCACGACGACACTGCCCGCCCAGAAGATTCACATCGACGCCAACGGCGCTGCTGAAACCGGTTGGGATGTGGAGGTGCCCTACAACCTCAAGCAGGTCGAATGGACTGTCTCGGCTGAGGCCGGCAGTGCGCGGGACCGCATGAAGATCAAGCAGGCGGTGACGGAGGCGATTCCGGTGCGCGTGCAGCAGGCCACGCTGATGCAGTTGGACAAGAACGTCGCGATTCCGATCGCGCCACCTGCCAGTGCGGTCGCGACGGCCCAAGGCAACTTGCGCGGCGGCATCGAGGTCACGCTCAAGCCCAGGCTGGGCGACGGACTGCAGGGTGTGCGCGAGTACTTCGAACGCTACCCGTGGTCGTGCATCGAGCAGCGCGCGTCCGTGGCCATCGGCTTGCGCGATGTGAACGTCTGGCGCGGCGTGGCCGAGCGCCTGCCGCTGTACCTCGACGACGACGGCCTCGCCAACTACTTTCCGCCAGCCACGGGTTGGCGCAGCACTGGCAGCGATTCGCTCACCGCCTATCTGCTTTCGGCCAGCGACGAGGTGACCAAACTGGGCTACGACTTCGCCATTCCAGACGACACGCGCTCGAAAATGGAGCACGGCTTGATCGCCTTCGTTGAGGGCCGTACCAAGCGCGATTTCTGGACGCCGGCCTTTCTGAAAAACGGCGACCTTGAGGTGCGCAAGATCGCGGCGCTCGAAGCGCTGTCTCGCACGGGCAAGGTGAGGCCGAAGCTGCTCGACTCGATCCAGATCCTGCCCAACCAATGGCCGACTGGCGCCGTCATCGACTGGCTGATGATCCTTGACCGTGTGAAGGAGATCCCTGATCGCGACAAGCGCATTGCCGAAGCCGAACAAATTCTTCGCGCGCGCTTGAACGTGCAGGGAACACGGCTGGGCTTCTCGACCGAACGGGACGACAGCTGGTGGTGGTTGATGGTCAACGGCGACGTCAACAGCACGCGCATGATCCTTGCGGTGCTCGCAAAGCCTGCGTGGAACGACGACATGCCTCGCCTGGTCACGGGCACGCTGCAACGCCAGCAATATGGCCATTGGTCGACCACCGTGTCCAACGCCTGGGGCTCGATTGCCATGGAGGCCTTTTCCAAGCGCTTCGAGCGCGACCCGGTGGCCGGCAGCACGCGCGTCGGTTTCGAGCCGGGTGCGACGCCGCAGTCCTTTGACTGGGCCAAGTCGGCCGCGGGTGGCACCGTGGCGCTCGGCTGGCCGGCGGGCTTCGCGGTCGGCGGCAACAAGGCCGACACGACAGTGAAGGTGGCGCACGAAGGCAGCGGCAAGCCGTGGATCACCTTCACGAGCAAGGCCGCGGTGCCCGTGGTCACGCCCTTCTCGAGCGGCTACCGAATCACCAAGACCGTCACGCCGATCGAGCAGAAGGTGCCGGGCAAGTACAGCCGCGGCGACGTACTGCGCGTGCACATCGACCTCGATGTCCAGGCCGACATGACCTGGGTGGTGATCAACGACCCCATTCCCGGCGGCGGCACCATCACCGGCAATGGCCTGGGGCGCGACGAGCAGATCAACCGCAGCAGCGAGAAGCAGGACAGCCGTGCCTGGCTCGCCTACGAGGAACGCAGCTTCGAGGCCTTCCGGGCCTACTACCGCTACCTGCCCAAGGGCAGCTTCAGCGTCGAGTACACGGTGCGGCTGAACAACCCGGGCACGTTCGGTTTGCCCGCCACGCACGTCGAAGCCATGTATGCACCCGAGATGTTCGGCGAAGCGCCGAATGCGGCGGTGGTGGTGCAGCCGTGATCGAGATCGAGATCGAGCAAGCGCCGCGATGAAGATGCGTGCGTCGGCCGTTGCAGCGTTCGCCCTGGCCTGTTTTGCCACGGCGAACGCCTGGGCGCTGCCAAGCTTCGAGCAGGTGAAAGCGGCCTATCGTTCGTCGGACACTGTGGTGCTCGATCGAAACGGCGTGCCGATCCAGACGGTACGGTCCGACCCGAAGCAGCGCAGGGCTGAGTGGGTGGGCGTGACCGAGGTGTCACCTGCGTTTCGGCAGGCCTTGCTGCTGTCCGAAGACAAGCGCTTCTATGAACATTCCGGAGTGGACTGGTCCGGCGTCGGTGCGGCGGCGTGGGGCAGCCTCTGGAACAGCCGCACGCGGGGCGCATCGACGGTCACGATGCAACTGGCCGGATTGCTCGATACCGACCTCGCCACGCAAAAAGGCGGCCGCAGCATGTCGGCCAAGGCCGGCCAGGTGCGCACGGCATGGCAGCTCGAACATGCCTGGACCAAGAACCAGATCCTCGAGGCGTACATCAACCTCGTCGGCTTTCGCGGCGAGCTGGTGGGCATCTCGGCCATGTCGGCAACATTGTTCAAGAAGTACCCGAGCGGGCTCAATGCCGAAGAGTCTGCGCTGGCCGCAGCCCTCATCCGCGCGCCAAACGCCAAGCCTGCCGAGGTGGCGAAGAGAGCTTGTGCCGTGCTCACGGTGCAGGGCCGACGCGAGTCTTGCACCACGCTCGACACCTATGCGCAACAGGTCCTTGCGTCCCGGGGCGGGGAGCCACCCGTGTCGCGTCAAGCCTCAAGTGTCGGCTGCTCGCTTGCTCTCGAAGCGCATTGCGGCGTTGCGCCTCCTCGCCATAGCGACGGCTATGACTCGTCGGCGCG
>JAJKJU010000225.1 GCA_021153565.1 Rhizobacter sp. | reverse complement strand
GCCATAGCCAAGCTATGGCTGCGCTTTACGCCTAGATCAGGTGCCCTTTTGACGTGCCGCTCGGACACGTTCGAAATGCTCTCAGCCTCTCACTGCGGGCAGGGCAATTGCTGCGACGACAATCAATCAGTTCCGGGGCCGGCCACTGCGCTAGGGATGGGCTGATCTTTTCTCAATCGCGAGGACTGCCGTTGAAGCCAGATTTGCCGATATATGCCTTGCTCGACGAATTGACAAGTATCGCGCGCCGCGCGGGCCAGGCCGTGATGACGGTGTACGCGGACGAATGTGAGGTGCGCAGCAAGGCCGACGCTTCGCCGGTCACGCAGGCGGACGAGCTGGCCGAGTCATTGATCGCGTCCGCGCTGACAAGCCTGTCCCCTGATGTTCCCTTGGTGGCCGAAGAAGCATTCGCCAGCGGGAAGACTCCTGCGGTCGGCGAGCGCTTCTGGCTGGTGGACCCTTTGGACGGCACTCGCGATTTCATCCAGCACAACGGCGAGTTCACGGTCAACATCGCTCTGATCGAAGATGGCATACCGGTGCTGGGCGTGGTGTACGCACCTGCGATCGATCGGCTGTTTGCCGGAGCGGCCGGGCATGGTGCAACGGTCGAAGACGCGAAAGGCAAACGCAGAATCCGCTGCCGTACCGCGCCGCCTGAAGGCCTCACGGTTCTCACCAGCAGGTGGCACGGCGATCTGGCCCTGCTGCGCACGTTTCTGCAATCACAAAAGGTGGCGCAGATCCACTTCTGCGGTTCGTCGCTCAAGCTGTGCCTGCTCGCCGAAGGACGGGGCGATCTTTATCCACGTTTCGGCCGCACGATGGAGTGGGACACGGCTGCCGGCCATGCAGTACTGTCTGCCGCCGGTGGACGCTTGACCGACATGAACGGAGATGACTTTCGATATGGCAAGCCGGGATTCGAGAATCCGGACTTCATCGCGAGCGGGCGATAGATTTCGAGCATATCGCCTTCATGGAGTGCGCACTGGAGCAACAGACATGGACACGGCAAATCTGATCGCCATCGACACCCATACCCATCCTTGCTGAAGGACCGCATCCTCTTCGGCAGCGACTTTCCGCTGATCACCCCCGACCGATGGATGAAGGACTTCGGGGAGGCCGGCTTCAAAGAGGAAGTCAAGCCGCTGATCCTGAAGCAGAACGCGATGCGGTTGCTGAAGCTCGGCGCGGACTCGGCAGTGAATTGAGAAGCGCGCGCGACACAAGCTGTCCTAGCGATTCGACATGCGGCGAGGCGACCATGGATTGGTGGGATCCCGGTACCTGATCGACATGGATGCTCTCCTCCGGAAGGAGACGATCCCAGCCCAGCCAAGGATCTCGGCCGTCGCTCACACGAAACAGATGGATCGCCATATCAACCGGAAGTGGCCGGTATGCGATCAAAGCCCGCACATAAGCGTCGTAGTGCGCCAGGTATTGCTTGACTTGCTCGGCACTCATGCGTGCCGGCAGCAGTCGCGCATGCTGCGCAGCCTTGATCAATTCATCAAAGGTCGCCGTTTCTGCCAAGTGAGCCAGGTGTGCGGCGGCGACCGGGTCGCCGATAGGTTCAAGGGCGGACAACAATCGAACCTGATCGTTCGCCTCAGCCTCCAAGTCAATCTCCGCTGTCGACGGGTTGGCCGTGTCGAGCAAGCCGATGAAGGCAACCTGTTCCCCGCTATCCAGGAGTTGCCGCCCCATCTCATAGGCCAGCACGCCGCCAAACGACCAGCCGGCGATGAAGTACGGCCCGCTGGGCTGCACAGCGCGCATGGTTTCAAGGAGACTGGCTGCATGCTCGCGGAAGTCTACGATCGGCTTTTCCTTGGCATCGCGTCCGCAGAGCCCATACACGCTGAACCGCGGATCGATGTGCGCGACAAGTGCGGGGCCGTAGAGAACTTCGCCCCACACCTCGTGAACAAGGAACAGCGGCGGCGATTCGGGCTTCACTCTAAATGGAATGGCGCCGCGTGCGGTCGTTGGATCTGTCTGCGTGGAAAGATGGCGGGCCAGTTCTTCTATCGTGGGATGCGCAAACAATGCCGCCGCGGGCAAGTCGAAGCCGCTTCGCTGCAGCAGTCCAGCCACTTGCACGATGCGCAGCGAGTGCCCGCCCAGATCAAAGAAGTTGTCGCGCCGGCCAATCTCTTCAGGCGCGCGGTGCAGTACCTGCGCCCAAATGCCCACCAGGGCTTTCTCCAGGGCACCTACCGGGCCGGCGTAGCCCCTTGGGTCAATGCCGTGCACGTCGGGATCGGGAAGCGCCGATCGATCGATCTTTCCGTTGGGCGTGAGTGGCAGATTGGCAAGTTGCACATAGGCACCAGGCACCATGTAATGGGGGAGATGACGCGCAAGGTGATCACGAAGCACATGCCCGTCGACCTCGCGCGGTGCAGTGTAGTAGGCCACCAGCCAGCGATCCCCAGACGCGTCCTCGCGGGCAAGCACAAGCGCCTCACCGACATCAGGGCACTGCCCCAAGCACGCCTCGATCTCGCCAAGCTCGATTCGAAAGCCCAGTATCTTCACCTGGTGATCTGTTCTCCCGACGTACTCGATCGTCCCGTCAGCGCGCCATCGTGCGAGGTCGCCGGTCTTGTAAGCGCGCGCGCGCGGGTTGCTGTCGAAAGGATCAGGCACAAAGCCCAGTTCCGTCAGCGCCGGGCGATTCAAGTACCCGCGCGCCACGCCGGCACCGCCGATGTGTACTTCTCCGGCTACGTCGATGGGCGCTGGTTGTCCATGCGCATCCAGGATGTAAACGCGCACGTTGGCTATTGGCTTCCCGATCACGGCCCTGTTGGAGGCATCAAGCTGCGTGACGACAGACCACACCGTCGTCTCGGTGAGACCGTACTCACCGTAGAGCGTGGGACAACCGCGCAGTTGCCCATGCTTTTCGAGCACCGAGGCCTGCGGCGTCTCTCCGCCGATGATCACGCCGCGCAGCGATGTCAATGCAGCGGGTTCGCAAGCCGACAGCATGGCGTCGTAAAGCGCGGGAGTGCCCAGCCAGAACTGAAGACGATACTGCTCGACAAGATCTCGCAGGTGACGCGGATCTTGTGCCTGTTCCGATGTCGGTACCACGAGAGTCGACCCTGTGCACAAGGTCCAGAAAAGCACGCCCACCGACGCATCGAATGTCATGGGCGGCACAAGCGCCATGCAGTTGGGTACGCCATAGCAGGCCCTGCGAGCGGCAGTCGAGTGGCACAAGGCGCGGTGCTCAACCATGACGCCCTTTGGCATGCCGGTGGATCCGGAGGTGTAGATCACATACGCCAGATGGGATGAGTTGAGGCCAAGTGTCGCGGGTGCGATGTCAGCGCTGGACAGACCATCCCATGACCGGACCGCGGCGTCGAGTTCCACGACCGGAATTGGATGCGGCAGTTCATCTAGCGACGCTCGCACCTCACTCAGGGTAAGCAGCACGCTCGGCGTACTGTCACACAACATGAGCTCCAGGCGTCCGCGCGGTTGGGTGATATCCATTGGCACGTAAGCGCCTCCAGCCTTCAGCGCAGCCAGAACCGCAATCAGCATGGCGGGGCCGCGCGGCAGCGCAATGGCGACGCGTGAATCCGGCCCCACCCCGAGCGCGATCAGATGACGAGCGAGACGGTTTGCGCGCGCGTTGAGTTCGGCATAGCTGAGACGCTTACCCTCGAACACCACGGCAGTGGCCTCGGGCACACGTTGCACCTGGTCTTCGAAAAGCTCATGGATACATCGATCCTCGGGGAACGGCGATTCGGTTGCGTTCCATTCCTCGATCAGCTGGCGGCGCTCGTCGGCCGGGAGGATGTCAATGGAGCCCGCACTGCAAAGCGGCTCTCGCTGCACGAGATCCGCGACGCCGGCAAGCGCGTTCTCCATGTAGACGGCGATGCGCATTGGATCGACAGACCTGTGCACATGCGTGGTCAGCGTGAAACCATCGCCAAAGTCATCCACCTCCGCATGAAGCGGGTAGTTTCCTCGCTCCTCGCTGAATAACTCTTCCATGCCGCACCGGTCCCACGCATCGGCCAGCGTTCGCTGCCTGCTGCTATATCGGTAGTTGAATCCGGCGCTGAATAAAGGCGTGGGCGCAGGCACTGCACTGCAGCGCTGGGCAAGAGCCAGCGGCGCTTGCTCATGGCTTAACAGCTCAGCGAGCATGGCATGCGTGTCGCGAATGGCCTGCTCCAAGGAAACGCTTCCGACGCGAATGCGCACGGGAAGCGTATTGACGCACAGGCCCAGCACACGGCTCGCGCCATCTTCCGCCTGCATGCGACCGAAAATCACGGTCCCGAAAACGACGTCGTCGCGGCCCGAAAGGCGCGCCATCACCAGAGCCCATGCCACGTGAAAGACGCTCGCGGGGCTCACCGCCAGGGCCCGCGCGCATTCCCGTAAGCGATGCGCCAGCGAGGGGTTGATGGGCCGGGTCGCGACGGCAAGCGCGGAGCCGTCACCTCGCACGTCCATGAAGCCGAAGGGCAAGGTGGGTTCATCAACGTCGGCCAGCATGCGTCGAAAGAAGGCCTCGTGAGAAGCTTGCTTTGCTGCGGATCTGGATCGAGCAACAAAGCCCCTGAAAGGCAATGGCGCGGGCAGCAAATGCGCCTCACCAAGCACATGGGCATTGATCTCTTCAAGGAGGATGTCCAGGCTGGTGTGATCAATGGCGAGTTGATGAGACAGCAGCATCAGAAGCCATCTCTCCCGTGCTCGATCCTTCGCCACGAAGGCACGCATCAGCGGCGCTCGTCTGGCATCGATTCGGAATCGCCTGAACCGATCCAGTAGCCATTCGGCCACATCGCCGACATCGTCCGGCAAGGCGACTTCCTCGATGTGCAGGGGCGCCTGATGCCAGACGACCTGCACAGGCGAACCCAATCCTTCCCATGCCATCGACGTGCGCAAAATGTCGTGCCGGTCGATCACCGACTGCAACGCAGAGGTGAAACGATCGAGCCGCTCCCGGCCGTCGAAGGCGAGCAGCCAGGGCAGCAGATAGGGATCCCCCTCAACGCTTGCCAGGTAGTGGAAGAAGATGCCCTCCTGCAGTGGAGCCAAGCAGTAGGTGTCCTGGATATTGGAGATGCCGCCGGGAATGGATTCGGCAATTCGCTCCCGCTCTTCCTTGGACAGTTCCCCCAAGGGAGCCTCGAGCACAGTCCACTCGGAACGCTCCGGTCCTATCCAGTCGAGCAAAGCGGGCTTGTGCTCGCGCAAGCTCGATAGCAAGGCGGGATCCAACGCCTGCTTGTCAGCGCGCAGCTTGACGTCGTTGCCATCGCGGCGCACGCGCACGCCGCGCCTTCCCAGTTCGAGCAGCAGATCGGAAAATGTCATGTTCATATCGTCGTCTCGACATCACTCCCGGGGACGCAGAGCGTGTCGTCGTTGTCGAAAAGTGCGACCTCTTGCGGGCCGTGCAGACGCCGCGCATGGCGAAGACCTGCCGAGAGTGCTCGCTGCAAAAACTCGTCGGAATCGCGCATCCTCACCGAAGTCGGTGATGGCGCCGGACCGAGAACATGCTGGAACCAGGACTCCAGCCCCATTGCATAGTTGTAGACGCAGCGTGCGCCTATCGCCTTGAGTAGCTTCAGTGCCTGCGTCGACGTACTGCCCCTGCACCTGCGATCCCGTTCGAGCGCGCGATCGCGACCTTGCGGGAGCAGCGCTTCGATCGTGTAGGCCGCAGGTGCGCCCTCGGTCTCGGTATTGAGGAAGACGGTCGGCACGGGACCGACCGCTTCCCTCACTCTTTCATACAGCATGGGATCCAGGCACGCGGAATCCGCTGCGAAAAGCATTTGCTGTCGCTCTAGCCGCACGACGTAGGCAGTCTTGGCGTGAGCCAGGTCGCCGTGCTCGCCCAGGAAGGGTATCCCGACGATTTCCCCGCCGGGCAAGTCGATGGACTGGAGTGCGTCGATCTCCGTGACGTTGCGAAATCCGATCGTCTGGGCCATGACGCGCAGCGACACATCGCCCATCAGGGATCCGCTGGATCGCGGAACCACCAGGCAACCAATGCGATGCCGCAGCCGGAGCAAGGACTCAAGCGAGAAATGGTCAGGGTGGGCGTGCGTGATCAGCACATAGTCGATACGTGGTGGCAAGTCTTGAAAGGTCGGTCGATTCGCTCCGCCATGCAGTGGGTTCACGCTGAGAAACGGATCGATCAGAATCGACATGCCCTGAAACTGGATCAGCACGGTGGCATGGCCCAGATACGACACGCGCGTCGGCAACGCGTTGCCATGCGAAGGCTTCGGCGGCGCGGTCGTTAACAAGGCCTGCAGCGAGGCCTGTGCCGCAGCGTCTGCTTCGCACAGGTCGAAGATGTCGCTCAGCGTGCGCGGCTGCACATCGAGCCGGAAGAAATCGTCCAGCCGGGGGCTGGCAAACGGAAGGTGCCAGTGCCACTCGCCCGGTTGGCTCACATGCGGCGTGCTGAACAGAAACGGTCGACTGTCATCGCTTTCCAGCGACCTGACGCGCAAGCTCTGCAGTTGCGGCCTGTAGTGGGTGCTTCGATAGACGAGAGGTTCGATGATTCGAAAGGAAGGTCGATTCAGGTAGTCGTAGACCAACTCCACGAGACCGCGCAAGGGCGCGGGCACCTTGGCATAGAGCGACTCCAGTGACTGTCCTCGCGCCTCCACAAGCAAAGTCGATTGAAGCTCCTCCACAGCATTCGCAAGCAGGCTCCAGTCGTGCAGCGTGCGTTCGGAGTGGGTCAGCAAGGCTGCCACCTCATGAGCCTGCGACGGTGCCACACCGATACAGGGATTGCCGCTCAGAGATGGGTCCCTGGCCATCTGGTAGTGCAAGGCCGGGTCGTCAATGTAAGAGCGCATCGCCTGGCGCTGTGCGTGCACGAAATGCATGCTGGCAGGAATGGGGGCGAGCGTCATCCACCAAGCGCCCCACCCATTGACGAGCGGCTCTGCGACCAGCGAATCGGCCAAGCGGTAGGTTGATGTGGAATCTATGCGGTGCTGCACGATTAAAGCGTCACTTCGATGGTTTCGGGCGACTCTCCGGCGGCTTCGCCAGATGTCATGGAGGCAGCCAGTGATGCTGGAGTCGGATTCGCGAAGAGCATTCGTACTTCGGCCGGCATGCCTGCTCGGCGCAGGCGTTCAAGCACAGTGACGACCATGAGGGAGTTGCCGCCGAGCTCGAAGAAGTTGTCGTGCCGGCCCACCCGCTGTAGCCCGAGCAGTTCGGCCCACAGTTGCGCGACCGCCGCCTCCCTCGGGCCGCTCGGCGCTTCGTATCTCGCGATGATCGAAGCCTCTGCATTCGGCTCAGGCAGTGCCTTGCGATCGAGCTTGCCGTTGGCGGTGACTGGCAGGCTGTCGACGAACACCGCAGCACTTGGGATCATGTGCTGCGGCAGACGTGCGACGAGGAACCGCCGCAGCTCCCGCCAACTGGGATGAGTACGCTGTGAGAGTTCGCGCAAGCGGTTCAAATGCGCAAGACCCGCCATGGCGCTCGGCCCGTCCATCCAGTCAATCAGGCACGCCATCTCGTCGACGCCGATGTCTCTTGCTTCCTGGATGAGAGGCCGGCAGCTCTGCGGGGTGCCGATCAGCGCCGACGTCTGCGAGTACTGCTCGAAGGCAAGTTCGGCAAGGGCCTCCACATCGGGTGCCCCCGACATCGAGATGTTGAGGCCCTGCGCCAGGGAGTTCAGCCCCACATGACTCTTGAGATAGTTGATGAAAGGGTCCTTGGCCTGCTGGCGCACCTTGTCGACGTCGTCGCCCAGGAAGGTGTGGATCATCAGGGTCACGCGGCCTGTTTCAGGGTCGTGTCCGGCCTCCAGTCTGGCCTGGCGGTAGCGGGCGATCTGCTGGGCCAGCTCGGCCATGCTCTGGCCCAGCAGGTGCGTGAGCACGTTGGCCCCGACCTTTCCGGCCTGAACGAAGGTGTCCGGGTTTCCAGCGGCTGTGATCCACAACGGTAGTTCTTGCTGCACAGGCCGGGGAAAGATGCGAATCTCGGAGGTTTCGCCCGCGCCGTTCGGCAGAGCAATGGATTCGCCGCGCCAAAGTGTCCTGATCATCTCGATGCCACGGAGCATCTCCTGCGTGCGCAACGCGTATGCACTCGGAGAAAGCACGAAATCTTGGGGATGCCACCCCGAGGCGACCGAGACGCCAGCGCGCCCATGCGACAGGTTGTCCACCATCGCCCATTCTTCGGCAACTCTCACGGGATGATGCAAGGGCAGCACGACGCTGCCGGAACGCAGCTTGATGTTCTGGGTGACGGTCGCCAACGCCGCACTCAGCACCGAAGGGTTGGCATACAGGCCGCCCACCGAGTGGAAGTGGCGCTCCGGAGTCCAGACCGCCTCGAATCCGTGCCGGTCGGCATACTGCGCCGATTCGAGGTACAGGCCGTACTTGTTGGCCGGATCGTGGACCTCGGCTCCGAAGTAGAAGAGGCTGAAGCTGATGCCCGGGCCGTTGGCGCTCGCTTGTGTGTCATCGAACGCGCGAGGTGCCACGTAAGCCACGAGGTGCTTGTCGCCCACGCCCTGCGCATGAGCCACGACAGCCACTTCTCGCACGCCGGGATGGCGGGCCAGTGCCGACTCGATTTCCGCGGGGTTGATGCGTACGCCTCGTATCTTGACCTCGAAATCGTTGCGGCCGTGGTACTCGAGGGCGCCGTCGGCCCGCCAACAGCCCAAGTCGCCAGTGCGGTACATGCGCGCCGAAAGCTGCCCACGCGATGCCGGTGCAAACGGGTCGGGAAGGAAGCGCTCCTGCGTCAGCTGCGAGCGGTGCAGATAGCCACGCCCCACTCCGTCGCCGGCAATGTGGATCTCGCCAATCACGCCCGGGGGCGTCGGCTCACCCTGCGCATCGAGGACGTAGATGCGGGTGTTGGCCACGGGATGGCCGATAGGGGGCGATCCGGCATCGTGGGTCAGGGGTCGAACTCGATATGCCGTTGACCAAATGGTCGTTTCAGTGGGGCCGTAGAGGTTCCACAGGGCCGAGCACAGCGGCTGCAGGCGCTGCGCCAGCTCCTTGCTCAGCGCTTCGCCACCGCACAGCGCCTTCAGGCCCGCACTTCCGCTCCAGCCGCTGTCGAGCAACAAGCGCCACACATTGGGGGTGGCCTGCATTACCGTGATGCGATGTTTTTCGATACAGCGGGCCAGACTCACTGGATCGAGGACAGTGTCCCGGTCGGCGATCACGACTTGAGCACCGCAAATCAGAGGCCCATGCAGCTCGAGCGCCGCGATGTCAAAGTTCAGCGTCGTGATTGCCAGCAAGCGGTCTTCCGAATGAAGATCCGCGATGTGCCGCATGGACGTCAACAGGTTGACCACAGCCCCATGGGGAACCATGACGCCTTTGGGTTGACCCGTCGAACCCGAGGTATAGATCACATAGGCCAAATGCCGTGGCGTCATGTGGACGCTGGGGTTGTGCGCTGGCTGGCCAGACCATTGCCGCACATCGGTATCGAGGCAAACGATACGGTCGGATGGCAAATACGCGGTCCAGTCCTTCTCGAGGGAAGCTTGCGTGAGCAATACCTTCGGCGCGGCATCGTTCAGCATGTAGGCCACCCGCTCCGCCGGGTAGGCCGGGTCGATCGGGACGTAGGCACCGCCTGACTTCAGAATGGCGAGCAAGCCGACCAGCATGGCGGCCCCGCGTGGCATGGCAATGGCCACGCGCTCGTCCGCCGTCACGCCGAGTGCGATCAGGTGATGGGCGAGTCGATTGGCCTGGGCATTGAGTTCGGCATAAGTCAGGTTTGTTGTTCCATGCGTCACCGCCACCGACTCGGGTGATCGCTGGACCTGCGCTTCGATCAGCTCGTGCACGCACTGCTCGCGCGGATAGTCGGCCTGCGTGGCGTTCCAGTCGATCAGCACTTGCTGGCGTTGCGACGCGGTCAG